>NZ_CCBH010000045.1:0-1864 GCF_001368935.1 Novosphingobium sp. KN65.2 | reverse complement strand
CCCCCCCCCCCCCTCCTCCCTGAACCTTGGCCACCTCGTGCATCGCACGAGGTGGTTTTTTAATGTCTTGAGGGATTTTCAGAAAACACGCCTGAAACCGCCGGATTTCGCCAGTCAGTCGGCAAATGTCATTCTGCGGCGAGCGGCCATTCCCTGCCGCCGGCCACTTGGCCCAGATCGGCAACGACAGCCGCCAGGCGCCTGACCAGATCCACCAGCACATCGGCGACTCGCGACAGCCCTTCACCCGGCTCGGCAAGATTCGCATCGAGATAGCAACTGCGATCGATCTCGAGCTGGAAAGCATGCAGCCCACGCTGCGGCTGCGCATGACGTTCGAGCACGTAACCGCCGGCATAGGGACGGTTGTGCGCGGCCGGCAGGCCGCGCTCCGCGAAATGGGCAAAGGCCGTGGCGATCACGCTGCCATGGCAGGTTACGCCGAACCGATCGCCGACGACATATTGTGCACCCGCGACACCGAATCGACTCGGCAACGGCGGCATCGAATGCAGGTCCAGCAGCAGCGCCGCTCCCCAACGCTCACGCAGTGCGGCCAATTGCTCGGCCAGGACCTCATGATAAGGCGCGTGAATGCCCTCGACCCGGGCTGCAAGATCGTCCCTTGCGTGGCGCGAACGCCACAGCTCGCCCAGTCCGGGCAGACGCCGCGGAATCAGTCCCAACCCGCTCAGGACCCGGCGGCTCGGCATCTCGCTACTGCGCTCGGGCCGCGCCGATCGTTCGAACATTTCCCAGTCGATATCGTCGGGCGCGCGATTGAGGTCTATCATCGCCCGCGGAGCATGAGCCATCAGCAGGCTCGCCCCGGTTCGCGCCGCGATCTCCTCGCCCAGACGATCGACGTAACGGTCTTCAAGGCGCAGCGAGACCGATTCGGGATGGCGCATCTCGCGCAGCAGTCCGCTGGGATAGACCCTGCCCGCATGCGGCACGGCGACGAGCACAGGAATCGCCGAGGGCTCGGTTGCAGCGATCGTGAAAGCCGGGCTCGCCGGTGCGCCGGGAATCTGCCCTCCGGTCCGTCTTTGCGAATCGCTCTCGCCCACTTTGCTCACCATGTCCCTGAAACTGGTCTTTTCACTTTCCCGAGTCAAAGCGTCCCGTTCCCGGTCAGTCCCGAATCCAGACGAGAATGTTAACCGGTCTTGGCGTATGACCCTTCATCCGGTCGCGACGAACGCGACCTCGCTCAATGACATAGAAATACGGGACGACATGGCGATGATCCGCATCCTGCTAGCCGAAGACGATGAGGCGATGCGCACCTACCTGGCACGGGCATTGGAAAATGCCGGATACGATGTGGTTGCCGTCGATTGCGGCACGAGCGCCCTGCCCCATCTGGAAACCGAGACTTTCGACCTGCTGCTTTCGGACATCGTCATGCCCGAGATGGACGGCATCGAACTGGCGCAGCGCTGCGCAGAAGTTTCACCGATGACCAAGGTCATGTTCATTACCGGCTTTGCCGCCGTTACCCTGCGCGCCAGCCGCGAGGCGCCCCAGGCCAAAGTCCTTTCCAAGCCCTTCCACCTGCGCGATCTTGTGATGGAAGTGCAGAGGGTTTTCGGCCTTCCCGAGCACGCCCGACTTTAATTGAAAAATTCCTGCCAAAGCGTCTTGCATCACCTGAAACATGACGCTAGAGGGCCAGTCCTCCGAGCGGGAACGCCCGCAAGGAGCTCTGAACGGAATGGGCGTATAGCTCAGTGGTAGAGCACTATGTTGACATCGTAGGGGTCGCAAGTTCAATCCTTGCTACGCCCACCATTCCTCAGGCCTGATGGCTAGAAACCCGTCGCGAAAGCGGCGGGGTTTTTTCTTTTGGGGACCGGGTTTT
>NZ_CCBH010000044.1:0-464 GCF_001368935.1 Novosphingobium sp. KN65.2 | reverse complement strand
GTCCGCGCTATGCCTTCGCTGTTCTCAACCTCCTGGCAGAGCAGGCAGGCACCGGCTCGAAGGTGGGGCCTTTCATCGAGGACGAGACCGAGGTGCTGCCGCTGCGTGCCTGGGTGGGCAAGCGGCTCTCCAGGCTTTCCGGTCGTAGCCAGCGCCGCAAGAAGATCGAGCAGCGCCTGCGCGAGGAGCTGGCCGACAGGCTGCCTGACGACCTGTTTGAAGCGCAAAGGATCATCGATGCCGCGGTCGAAGAACATGTGCGTGCGACCGGCGCCGACAACTTCAGCCGCGTGGTCACCGAACTCGAGCGGGCAGGGTACGTGGCGCGCTATTACGAAGGGTACCGGACCAATCACGCCAATCGCGGTGGCTCGCGCAATCTCGTATGCGTTCTCGATGCCGATGTGTCGGCCGCGCTGCGCCGGCGAGACATGCTGGTTTGATGTGGGATCGGCAGGGCAGGG
>NZ_CCBH010000043.1:0-6290 GCF_001368935.1 Novosphingobium sp. KN65.2 | reverse complement strand
ACGATATTTAACTTGTTTCGGGAATTTCCCGCCACAGCCACTTTGCCCTGCCAACCTTCAGGTGCATCCTTCGTTTTGGATTCAATGGCTTCAACCGCATTTTTGAGCACGTTCGTCATTGCCTGTCCGAACTGGTGGCGGTCACAATCGATGGTTCCGATGCCCGGATCGCTCGAGAACGAGAACTGGATGTCGGGGCGGGCGATCTCCTGCAGGAAGAGCGCCTGGCGGGTGAGTGCGACCGGATCCTCGGCGCGGAACACGGGCTTGGGCAACCGCGCAAAGGACGAGAACTCGTCGACCATCTTGCGCAAGTCACCGACCTGACGGATGATCGTCCTCGTCAGATCCTCAAAAAGCTCTGGATTATCAACTATCTGCTTTCGATATCTGCGGCTAAGTCTCTCCGTCGCCAATTGGATTGGCGTGAGCGGATTCTTGATCTCGTGCGCGATGCGGCGCGCGACATCGGACCACGCCGCAGTCCGCTGATCGAGCAACTGGCGGGTGATATCCTCGAAAGTAATGACGTGGCCGGTGGCATCGCGGCTCGTCTTGACAGCGAGGGTCAGCAGTTCGCCGTTGCGATTGTACTGCACGATCCCGGCGGCACCGCCCGCCTCCACCAGATCTGCAAGGCTCGGGGCCAGGTCAGCAAGCGCCATGCCCTCAGGCACCTGCTCATCGCGATCGGTCAGAAGCTTGAGCGCCATGCTGTTCATCAGCAGGATGCGATTGCGCTCGTCGAGCGAGATGATCCCCGAAGTCACGGACTCAAGAACCGCCTCGATGAACACACGCCGTTCGTGAAGCTGGCGGTTGACACCGAGCAGCGCCTGCGTCTGTTTCTCGATTTGTGCGGTCATGCGGTTGAACGCGCGGTTCAACAGGCCGATTTCATCGGCACCCGTACGCCCTTCAATTCGCAGCGAAAAATTGCCGCTCCCGACACTTCGGGCCGCGTCCACCAGTTCGTAAAGCGGCTTGACCTGGCGGTCGGCGAATCTGAGCGCAAACCACACGGCAAGCCCAACCAGTGCGAGCGAGGCAACGAACAGGGCCACGTTGAAGCGCAATTGCAGAACGCGGGCGCGATTGGAGAGGACCTCGTAGGCCTGGACGATGTTCTCTGCATGCTGGCCCTGGCTCAACGAGACGAGGTCGTTGCTTCGGGCCGCATAAAGATAGACGCCGGAATCGCGTTCGATGGGAACGACCGCGACGATCTTGTTGGCGTTCGAGGTCACCACCATCGGCTCGCCCTTTTCGAGCCGTTGCAGGACGTCCTCGCCAATCCGCTTGTCCTCGGAATTGCCCTCCGGATCGACGATGATCGGCGTGCGCTGGTTACCGTCGGGGCCCACCTGGATGATCGCCGAAAGGCTGAGATTACGGCGATAGACCTGATCCGCATAGAACGCCTGGAACGCCGGGCTTGCGATGGGATACTGGCTGAGCATCGTGCGCGCATCTTCGGCCATCGCCACGGATTCGTAGCCTACGTCGCGCTGGGTCTGCTCGTAATAGCCTCTGGCCAGCTTGTTCGCGTTCTCCAGCAGGCCGCGAGAGCTGTCCGAAAACCAGAACTCGACGCCCGACTGGAACAGCCAGGAGGCGAACACCACGACGAGAAGGGTCGGGACGGCCGAAATCAACGAAAAGATGAACACGAGCCGCACGTGCATGCGCCCGGTCCCGCCGATGTGCTCTGCAGCCCGCCTCAGGGCCATGCGACGGCCCAGCAGGACCAGGATCGCCATGGCCGGGACCAGCGTGCCGATCAGCAACGAGGCGGTGATGTTGGACGGCAGGAGCTGCCCTTTGTCTGCACCGTTGTTCAGGGCAAACCAGGTGGTGGCCGTCATGATCAGGAATGCTACGACGGAGAGCACCTCCATCATGGCGAAAAAGTTCGCCCGGCGCGCCGTGACTTGCATTCGACGCCACCAGCGAGGCCATGCGCGCTTCTTTGCGGATTCCTCCATCATCGTTGCACCGTTACAACACTACTGTTGCGGTGTCGCAAGAGGCTTTCCACCGATTTCGGCTTAGGGACGACGCGCAAAGGCTTCCGGGTCGAGTTCGAGTTCGCTGAGGCGCTTGCGCAAGGTGTTGCGGTTGATGCCCAGGGCATGGGCTGCGCGCAATTGATTGCCACCGGTTTCCTTGAGGATTTCCGCGAATAGCGGGCGCTCGAAAGCGGCCATCGCCGAGGCGTAGATCGAGCCGTCGGCAGGCCGTTCTGCCGCCAGCCATTGCGAAACGGCGGTGTCGATATCGACCGCCGACCCGTCCCCTGCACCGGCCTGCGAGCCCTGGCTCTCAGCCGCGAGGAGCGGATTGATGCTCTCAACGTCGATAGCATCTTCGCGCGCGAGCAGAGCCAGGCGATAAATGAAGTTCTTGAGTTCGCGCACGTTGCCGCGCCATGGCTGCTTGCGCAGCAGTTCGGCAGCTTCCGACGTCAGCTGGCGCTTGGGAAGCCCTTCGTTCGCGGCGTGCTGGAGGAAATGGCGCGCCAGAACCTCGATGTCTTCCGGCCTGTCGCGGAGCGGCGGCATGCTGATGGGCACGACATTCAGACGATAGTACAGGTCCTCACGGAAGCGCCCCGCGGCGATTTCCGGCTCCAGGTCCTTGTTGGTTGCGGCGATGATCCGCGCGTCCAGCTTGATCTCCTCGCGTCCGCCGACACGCCGCACGGTCCCCGATTGCAGTGCGCGCAGCAGACGGGTCTGCGCCTGCATCGGCATGTCGCCGATTTCGTCAAGGAACAGGGTGCCACCCGCAGCCTGCTCGAACTTGCCTTCATGCCGGGCGACTGCACCGGTGAAGGCGCCCTTCTCGTGCCCGAACAGCTCGCTCTCGATCAGTTCAGCAGGGATGGCCGCGGTGTTGACTGCGACAAACGGCCCTGTCCGCCGGTTACCCAGCTGATGGATAGCTTCTGCGACGAGTTCCTTGCCGGTGCCGGATTCTCCGAGGATCAGAACGGTGAGATCGTTGCGCAGGACGCGCGTGATCATCCGGAACACCGACTGCATCGCCGGGCTCCTTCCTACCAGCGGCAATCCGTCGCCAAGCGGTTCGTCGCCATCATGGACGTTGCCCTGCCCGTTGCCGGCTGCCTGCCTGACCGTCCGGGCCAGTTCGTCGATGTCGAAAGGCTTGGGAAAATACTCGAAGGCGCCGGTATCGGTAGCACGTACCGCGGTGTCGAGAGTATTCTGCGCCGACAGAATGACCACCGGCATGTCGGGCCGCAGGGACCGTACCCGTTCGATCGTCTCGATACCATCGCCATCGGGGAGCATGACATCGGTTACCATGGCGGAAAACGTCTGTTGCGCGATCAGGCGATCGCGTTCCTCGATGGTCTGGCAATGAACCACATCGAAGCCTTCGGCCTCGAGCGCAGCCGTGATGACGATGGCGATCGACATGTCGTCTTCGACAAGCAACACGCTCATGCGCCGGCCCTCCATTTCATGAGCTTCTTGCGGGTCTCTCGGGCAAGCGGAAGATGGACGCGGAAGTGCGTCAGCCCTGTCTCATCGTCGCGATCATGGGTGATCCGTCCATTCATGTCGCGCACCAGCTTGCGCACCAGCGGCAGGCCGAGCCCCTGCCCCGACTTCTTGGTCGTGACGAAAGGCTCGAAGATGTGATCGCGCATGGATGCGTCGACGCCCGGGCCATTGTCGGAGATCCGCAGTTCCACAGGCAGGCGGATCGGCTTGCCTGAAGCCGTTGTGTGGAGTTGCAGGCCGCTGGCGAAGCGCGTGCGGATCGTGACCGTCGGCTGCTCGACCTCCCGGCAGGCTTCCATGGCGTTCGAGACCAGATTGATGATGACCTGAACCAGTCCATCGGGATTGCCGAGTACCGCCGGAAGGGACGGATCGAACTCCTCCACGAGCCGGACCGGGCTCGGATGGGTTGCGGAAGCAGCGCCGATTACGTCAAGGGCACGGCGCGCAGACTCGTGCAGGTTGCACGGCTCCACCGGCGAGGCCGTGCGCCCGCTGAGCTGCTGCATCTGATCGATGAGATTGGCGATGCGATCGACTTCGGAAGTGATCAGGTCGGTCAGGGCCCGGTCGCGCTCGTTCACCTTGCGGGCAAGAAGCTGAGCGGCCCCCCGGATACCAGCCAGCGGGTTCTTGATCTCGTGGGCCATGATCTCCGGTCCGCGAACCACGGCATTATCCACACCGCCGGAATCATCGCCAAGCGCTTCGGTGGCGCTGTTATCGTGGATCGTGAGCACCTGCCACCCGAGCGTATCGGCCACGGGCGCGACATTGATATCGATCCGCCGCGCCCCTCGCCCTTTCACCGCGACCACGACTTCACGCGCGGAAACCGGGGTTTCGTAGTCGTTGAGCCGTTCGAGCAGCCGCGGGTCGGAAAACGAAATGACCTGTGCCAGCGAACTTCCGACAAGACGGCGCAGCGACTGACCGAAGAACTGCTCGGCCGCCGGATTGACCGAAGCGATCCGCAATCCCGGTTCCAGCAGGATCACGGCAAGCGGAAGGCTCGCCAGCAGCCGGTTGGCCTCGGGCAGGACCGTCCGGGAAAGCAGGCTCATGCGGCCTGGCGCTCCCGATAAGGGGCGTAGAATTCGGCCAGAGCCCGCAGAACCTCGTCAGGATCGGCGATGAAGTTCACCTTGTTGCGGAATTCCGCCGATCCGCGCACGCCCTTGATATACCAGCCCAAGTGCTTGCGGGCCATTTTGACACCGGTGTCAGCGCCGTAATGCTCGAGCATCTGCTCATAATGGCTGCGGATGATCTCGTACTGGCCGGCAATGTCCGGATCGGCCGAGACAGTCTGTCCGCGCCACCACTGCATGACTTGGCCGAGGAACCATGGGCGACCGTAGGAGCCGCGTCCGATCATCAGGCCATCGGCGCCGGATTGCTCCAGAGCCATCGCCGCGTCGTCTATGGTGCAAATGTCGCCGTTGACGATCACGGGGATCGAAACCGCATCCTTGACGCTGCGGACGAAGGCCCAGTCGGCCTCGCCTTTGTACATCTGGTTGCGCGTGCGCCCGTGAACGGTGATCATCTGCGCCCCGAGATCCTCGGCGATGCGCGCGAGTTCCGGCGCGTTGAGGCTATCGTGGCACCAGCCCATGCGCATCTTGACGGTGACGGGCACCTTCACCGCCTTCACCGTCGCCTCGATCAGCCGCGTTGCCAGCGGTACGTCGCGCATCAGTGCCGAACCGGCATCGCCGTTGACGACCTTGCGCACCGGGCAGCCCATGTTGATGTCGATGATCGCTGCGCCGCGGTCCTCGACGAGCTTCGCGGCCTCCGCCATCTGCTCTGGTTCGCAGCCGACGAGTTGCATCGAGAGCGGATCCTCGATCTTGTCCCACATCGCCTTCTGGATGGAGACCCGCGTTTCGCGGATCGCGGCCGGACTGGCGATCATCTCGGTGACATTGAGCCCCGAGCCGAACCCGCGCACCATCCTGCGGAAAGGCAGGTCCGACACGCCTGTCATCGGCGCGAGCACGACCGGACAGTCGATCGTCACGGGACCGACCTTGATGGGCTTGAGAGCCGGAGGCTGGGGCAATTGGATCATAAAACGTGCAGTGCTGCCTAAAAAACAGGCAGCGCATAGTGGATTGCCCTCTCCTCGGCAAGCGATTACCGGCGATAGCGATGTCACAGGACACTTCATCCGCTGCCGAGAATATCGGAGCTCACCCCCGAATCGCCGCCGTGGTCGTGGCAGCAGGCCAAGGCCTCAGGGCCGGACAGCCCCTCCCCAAGCAGTTTGCAATGTGGCGCGGCAAGCCGGTCGTGCGTCATTCGGTGGAGGCCTTGGCCAAGGCCGGCGTCGCACCGATCCTCGTCGTCATTCCCGAGGGAGCGGAGGAACTGGCGAATGGCGCGCTAGCCGGCATTGCCGGTGTCCGTTTCACCGTCGGCGGCGAGACAAGACAGCAATCGGTCCGCCTCGGCCTCGAAGTCCTGGCCGCCGATGAGCCCGATCGGGTGCTCATCCATGATGCGGCCCGCCCCGGTCTGTCCCCTGGTGTCATTGGCAGAATCCTTGAGGCTCTGGATCTCTCCAAGGCCGTCATTCCGGTCCTGTCCGTGGTGGACAGCCTTGCCCATTGCGAGGACGGAGCCTCCGGGCCGGTCATGGGAGCGCCCGCCCGCCGTGAGGCGCTGCGCCGCGTCCAGACGCCGCAGGCATTCCACTTCGCCGAGATTCTGGAGGCCCACCGCAAATGGTCCTCCCCCGCCGATGCCGGCGAC
>NZ_CCBH010000042.1:0-1104 GCF_001368935.1 Novosphingobium sp. KN65.2 | reverse complement strand
CCCCCCCCCCCCCGATCCTATTCTTGGTGCGTCTGCGCCGAATTAGGTGCTGGCCATCGCCGAAGACGTCTTTTCGAAGGTCGAGGTGAGCTGCGAGCCCATGCCCTGCATGGCGGCGATCGCGGCAACCGCGATCAGAGCAGCGATCAGACCGTATTCGATTGCGGTTGCGCCTTCTTCATTGCGGCGCAGCTTGGCGAGAAACTTCATGTCGTGTCTCCTGATAAGTGCAGTCTTGTGTACCCGGTCCGGCCTGCTCAAAACCCCATTAGCGATCCGGACATCTTCCTGAATTAAGGATCATTCGTTGAAAAATGCTTAAATCGATTGATCCACTAGGTTCCGCTGACTGCAGTGGCCGTCTTGTCGGCGATGTCGGTCCACATATCGAGGGTGACAGTGGCAACGGAATCGATCGACACGATGACGACCAGAACCACCAGGCCGAGTATCAACGCATATTCGACGGCAGAGGCACCGCTCTCGTCAGCGTATAGTTTCGGCAGGATGTCTTTGCGTATCATGAGTACCCCGCAGTTCCCCTAGTAATCCGGGACATCTCATCTTGGGCTTAATTCATTCTTAAAAAGGCGCTTCGATCTGGAAAAATCTTTTACACCTATGTTGGTTGTCGCCGTCGCCCTGCGCGCTGCGGATGATCGCATCCTCATGCAACAACGGAATTTCTCCGCCGTGCACGGAGGGCTATGGGAATTCCCGGGGGGCAAGGTTGAGGACGGCGAAAGCCCTGAAATGGCTGCCGTACGCGAGCTGGAAGAAGAACTGGCCGTGCGAATCGAACCCGATGCGCTGGTGCCGGTGGGCTTTGCCAGTGGATCGACTGCCGGCGGGAAGGGGCCCTCCCGGCCGCTTGTAATCCTTCTTTACGCATGCAGTCGCTGGCAGGGCGAACCGCACCCCCATGAGGCCGAAGCCATCGCATGGCACGCCTGCGGGGCGATCCACGGCCTGTCGATGCCGCCGCTGGACTACCCTCTGGCAGAGGCCCTGTGCAGTTTCCTTGCAAGAAAGACGATATAGGCGTTGACCCGAGGCGAATCCCTTTCTAAAGGCGCCACTCCAACGCGCCCGTAGCTCAGCTGG
>NZ_CCBH010000041.1:0-19751 GCF_001368935.1 Novosphingobium sp. KN65.2 | reverse complement strand
ATGTCTCGACGACGGACAGGGCGCGAGACGATAATTCATCACCGCGCCCAGCCAGCCCTGCTGCGAGGCCCAGCGACCGACGGCGGCATTGGGCCACCCATCGGCGGATTTGTCCCCCATGCGAAAGCCGCCGCCGTGCACGAACAGCAGCACCGGGGCCGGATCGGCGGGCTTGCCATAAAGATCGAGCCTGTGCCGTTCATGCTGGCCATAAGCCTGATCCGAGGCGGCAACCGGCACGGCATCGGCAAGCGACCGCTGCTCGGCGTCAAACAGCTTTTCGACCGCGGCGAGAACGTCCGGCCCGAGTGAAATGCCAATCTCTGCGATTGAAGTCATGCGTGTTCCTCGGCTTCGCGTGCGATCATCTGCTCCAGCTTGCGCCGGGCAAGGACCGCCCCCTTGTCTATCTTGAGCAGGGCAGGCTTCAGCTCTCCGATTTCCCGGTTCCCGATCCTCTCTTGCTGTGCGTCGATCATCGGCTTGTCTTCATTCAGGAAAACCCGTGTCAAGGCACCCGCGAAAGCGTCGAACTGCTCTCGGGTCGCGTCCTCACGCCACATGGAGGACGTGTAGAAATAATGCGTCGAGGTCGCCGTTTCGGGCGTGAACAGATGAAGCGACTGAGAGCCGGTCCTTCCTTGTTCGCGCTCTATCCTGACCGTGAGAACCAGGTTCGAGGGCGCATTGAACGCCACCGTCAGCGTGCGGTCCACCTTTTGCCCGGCCGCGCCATAGACATGGGCCAGCCCCTCGCTCAGCGTCTCGCCGTTCATGGCGCGCGATACCGTGATCACGTCCCCATCGGTGGTAACTTCGATCTTGGCCTTGCGAACCTCCGGCGTGCCGAGCGCCGGATGGAGAAATTCGATATGGCTGAGGTCGAGGATGTTATCAATCATCAACCGATAGTCGGCCCTGCCGTGAAGATAGCCGTGGTTCACATGCGCCGTGGCTTCATCGAGCATCGCGAAACGCGGAGGCTCAACTGCCTCGGCCGCGTCCGCCTCACCCGGCCAGACCCAAATCAGGCCATCGTGTTCTCTCACCGGCCAGGCCTGCACCTTGAGCCCGGCGGTCGGGCCGTGCGGATTTTGGCTGCAGGCCCCGTTCCCGTCAAAGCCGAGACCGTGATAACCGCAGGTCACCTGCACGCCGTCGAAATGGCCGAGCGAGAGCGGCGCGAAACGATGCGGGCACCTGTCGACAAGCGCCGCAAGCGATCCGTCGGTCCGGCGTAGCAGCAGGATCGCACAGTCGAGAATGCGGATGGGGCGCATCTCGCCTGTTCCGATCTCGCTGCCGAAGCCTGCCACGTACCAGGCGTTTTGCAGGAACATCGGCCTTTCGACGTTTTCGGACATGGCAGGTATTTCTCGACCTCAGGGCGTGAAGCGGTCGAGATCGTTCGCTACCGTGACCGGGCCGGGATAGGTCTCGTTCACTTCATGCACATAACGCGCTGCGGCTTCCTTGTCGGTGGCACCGCCACCGGCCAGATGCGTGATGACGACCGATTTCACGCCCGCTGCCTCTGCCATCTCGCCAATATCGCGCGTGGTGATGTGATGCGTGCGCAGGTGCGTTTCCATGTTCGCAAGGTCCTGCGAGTTGAGGTCCTTGGCCCGGCGGCGGATGTTGCTAATCGTTGCTTCGATGTCGATCAATTCGGTTACCAGCATGTCCGCGCCGGTGGCGAGCCTGGTGACGGCTTCGCTCGGACCGGTGTCGCCGGTATAGACGATGCTCTTGCCCGGAAGGTCGAAGCGGAAGGACAGCGACCGGAAGTCCTTGGCTTCCTGCGAACCGGGGGGGAAGCTGTAATGGGTGTTGCCGGCGGCGGTCACCGTCATGTCACCCAGCGTAACCTTGTCTCCGTCGTCGAGTTCCACGACTTCCACGCTGGCGGCGGGATCGATCGGGATTTCGCCCGGAACACCAAAACCGGAGCGTGCGCTGGGCTTCATGGCGTCGATGAGACCAGCGACGATTGCCTTCGTTCCAGGCGGGCCATAGATCGTCAGCGGGTCTTCGGTGCGCGTTTGCAGGCGCAGGCCCAGGACGCCGAACAGGCCGCCGATGTGATCGAAGTGGATGTGGCTGATCCAGATGCTCCGCAACCTGCGGAAATTGCCGCCCGAACGCAGGAATGCCGTGGCCGCGCCATCGCCGGCATCGACGAGGTCATAACGGTTGTCGTGGACAAGCAGGTTTGCCGGTTCACCGCGCGTGGCATTGGGCATCGGTCCGCCCATGGTGCCAAGCGTCACCCATTCGGTCCCGGGCTGGACGGGCACGGGGGCAGTTTGAACGGTTTCCGCAGAGGCGGCGTTGCATGCCGTGATGAGCGGACAAATCAGCGCGACCGCCGTAAGCGAAACAAGGTGTCGGGAAAGCTTCATCGGTTTTCCTTATTCGTCTGTGCAGGGGGCCGGGCGGATCAGAGGGCAATTCGGTCCAGGTCGGTCCCCAGAATGATTTTTCCGGAATAGACGCTGCGAATTACCGCGAGATCGGGCTCCCCCACGACCCCGATATGGGACAGGACGAGCGTCTTCACCCCGGCCGCGGCGGCCATCTTGCCGACCTCGAGCGGAGAGAGGTGCTCACGGTCCATGTGCGGCCACACATAGGGTGGGACCGAGGCGCGATCTTTGAGCGACACCATCTCCGAGACGAGAACATCTGCCCCCTTTGCGAATTCGGTGACCGCTTGCGAAGGACCGGTGTCGCCGGTGAAAACGATCGAACGCCCGCCGGATTCGAACCGCAGCGAATAGGACTTGTTGCTGGCAGCGGGGCTTTCCGGAGGAAGATCGTAATGGGAATTGGCCACCGCCGAAACTTTGACGTTGCCGTCGTCGAAAATCGGACCGGCAACATATTCATGCGCTTTCAGATAGTCCTGCGGTGTCAGCGCGATGTGCTGCTCGGCCGCACGGATCCGTGCGTTGGGCATCATGAGCTGGGCGATACCGTCGACCGTATCGGCCGTCCCTTTCGGACCATAGATATCGAGACGCGGCGCGCGCAGCGTCCAGGCGAACGAGGCAATGGAAAACAGCCCGGCATAGTGGTCGTCGTGCAGGTGGGTGAGGAAAACGACAGGAACCGAAGGTGCTTGCAGGCCGAGCTTGCCGAACTGGTGAACCGTGCCCTCGCCCGCATCGATGAGATAGCGCTTCCCACCGATCGTAAGCAGCGTGGATATCCCGGAACGGTCCGCGCGGGCCAGCGGCCCACCTGCGGTCCCAAGCAGGACCAACTCGTCCGAAGTCGGTGCGGGAACAGGCCTTACCGACTGTGCGACCTTGGGCCCCTCTGCGTTCGCGGCTGCGCAAGCCGTGGTGAGAGCGCACAGGAGTGCCAGCAACGATTTTGTGTGCATTATCCTCAACCCTTTGCCGGCGGGTCAGCCACAGGGCTGCCCGCCAGCTTTTTATCGATCAGAAGCGATAGCCGACGCGCACGCCATAAGTCCGTGGCGGACGCAGCGTGGCGACCGAGAAATTGAGGATGGGGCGGTTGCCCGCGCGGGCGAAAATTACCTCATCCTCGATGTTGTTGATGAAGCCGGTGATCGACCAGACCTTGTCCGGCCCTTCGAGGGTCAGATAAGCATCGGACGTCATATAGGCTCCCTGACGCTCTTCTTCCTGGAAGTTGACGTTCAGGTAGTACGAAGATGACAGCGAAGTGCGCGCACCGGCCTTCAGATTCATCTCGCCCAGATAGAACGTATGCTCGTAATTGAGATTGGCGATCCACTTGGGCGACTGCACCGTGGGCTTGCCCGAGCAATCGGTATCGAAGAACCGGGCATTGTTCACCCCCGGGTTGGCGAGCCGGCTGCCGGTCACCGTGCACCCTGTCGGGATGGGATTGCCCGGGCCAGAGAAATTCGCGGTCTCAAGCGAATTATACTTGCCGTTCAGATATTGCACATTGGCGCCGAACAGGTCCACCGAAGTTGGTGCGAACTGCAGTTCGAGATCGGCACCATAGATGCGCGACTTGCCCGCATTCACCGTCACGCCGCCGTTGGAATAGATCCCGTTGCCCGCGAGCACGCCGCCGACATAAGTGATCTGCTGGTCGGTATAATCCCAGTAGAATGCCTCGAGGTTGACCTGCAGCTTGTTGCCGAGGAAGCGGTTCTTCGTACCCACCGTATAGGCGGTCAGCTTTTCAGGAGCGAAGGTATTGTCCGGTGGGCTGGCGACGAAGAAGCCGCCGGTCTTGAACCCGGTCGCGACATTGGCATAGACCAGCGAAGCCGGGCCCGCATCCCATTCCACGCCAGCCTTCCAGGTGAATTTCTCGAAAGTGAGATCACCGGTGAAGATCGGGCCGAGCGGCGGATTGACCGGACCGGGCTTGCCGCCGGCAACCGACCGGGTCGCCTGCGACTTGTTTTCCTTGGTATAGCGCCCGCCGGCGACAATGCGGAATTCCGGCGTGAGGTCGTAGGTCAGCTGGCCGAAGACAGCCTTCGATTCGGTCTTCAGACGCGGCGTGAAGCGCGTCGTCGAAAGGTCGCCCTGCGCGAAATAGTTGTCCGCCGACTGGTTCTCGTGGAAGTAGAAAACGCCCAGGACATAGCGGAGAGCCTGATCGGAGTTCGACGAAAGCCTCGCCTCGATCGACATCTGGTCCGAATTGTCCTTAACCTCGCCGAGGAAGCCCGGAAGATAGGTGCGATAGTCAGCTTCCGTGCGGCGATAGGCCGGGATGACGGTCAGCTTACCGAAGCCCACGTCGCCTTCGACAGTCGCGCTGACGCCCCAGAAAACATTGTCCTGATAACCATCGGAACGCGGCGTGTAGACACACCCGCTGCTGACGATGTTGCCGAAACCACCACAATAGGGCGGGCCGGGGCGTGTGGCGGCATAATCCTCAATTGCGCCGACGGCGATCGGGTCGGAACCGCCGATGCGGTCTTTCAGCGGGGGTGCTGCAAAAGTGTCGGTCGGGATCAGGACAAGACCCGAACCCTTGCCGCCCTGCTTGTAATAGTCGCCGACCAAAAGCATCGACCAGTCGTTGCTCGGCTCGATCAGCAACGAGGCACGGAATGCATCGCCGCGTTCATCGTCATAGCCATCGGAGAGATAGCCGTCACGATCCACGATCTGCGAAGCAACGCGCATGGCCACCGAAGCTCCGATGGGCAGGTTCAGCGCACCCGAAGCCTTGATCGCATTATAATTGCCGTATTCCAGGCTCACATTGCCCGAAACCTGGTCGAGTTCGGGCCGGTTGGGCAGGACGTTGATCGCGCCGCCAGTCGCGTTGCGCCCATAGAGCGTGCCCTGGGGCCCCTTCACGACCTCGACGCGTTGCAGATCATAGAATACGCCCGAGGGTGCCGTCGGACGCGATATGAACACATTGTTGAAGTTAAAAGCGATCGCATTTTCGGCAAAGGAGTTGCCCGACTGCGTGCCAACACCGCGAAGGAAAAAGCTGGTCGTGCCGCCCGAGGGCTGCACCTGCAACGCGGGTACGAGGCGACCGATGCCGGCAGCATCGGTCACACCGGCCTTTTCCAGATCGTCACCGGTCACAGCCGAAACAGCGATTGCCGTGCGCTGGAGACTTTCCTCGCGGCGCTGGGCGGTGACGACGATTTCGGCAAGCCCCGACGAGTCCTGTTTGCGGGAAGTTGCATCGACGGAAGCGGCATCGTCAGCAGCCTCATTGCCACTGTCCTGAGCGGAGGCCGAGTTGGCAATCAGGGCAATCGAGGCAGCGCCTGCAAGAGCTGCGTATTTATAACACTTCACTAATCTTCTCCCTCAATTATGTTGATTTCAATTCTTTATAGAAGCTCGTCGACGACCGGATTGGTGAGAACGCCCACGTCACCCACTGAAATCTGCACACTGTCCCCGGCCTTGAGGTAGAGAGGCGGATTGCGCTTGTCGCCGACACCGCCGGGCGTGCCCGAAGCGATGACGTCGCCGGGAGCCAGTTCGGTGAATGTGCTGCAATATGCGATGACGGTCGGAATATCCCAGATCATGTCGGACACGGGCTGGTCCTGCAGCAATTCGCCGTTGACGCGGGTCTGGACACGTTGCGAGCCAAGATCGTCGATCGCATCGGGCGTCACCATCTCCGGCCCGAAGGCACCGGTCGCCGGAAAATTCTTGCCCGGGGTGAACTGGATGTTGTGGCGCTGCCAGTCGCGCACCGAAACGTCGTTGAAGATCGAATAGCCTGCGACGTGCTGCATCGCGTCAGTCTTGTCGATCCTGCGTCCGCCCTTGCCGATGATGACGGCCAGCTCGCCCTCGTAATCGAAGCGGGTCGATTCATGGGGGCGGATAACCGGATCGCCGGCAGCCACCAGCGTATCGGCCCAGCGGGTAAAGATTGCGGGGTGCTGCTTTTGCTCGCGCCCCGTTTCGGCAACGTGGGTGGCATAGTTGAGGCCGACGCAAAGGATCTTGCGCGGGTTCGGAACGAGCGGCAGCAGCCGCACGTCAGCGCGGGCAAAGGTGGCGGTCGCGTCCAAAGCCGCAAGGTCGCCGCCCAGTGCATCGCGCAACCATGCCGGTCCGCCCTGCTGGCCCAGATCCTCGACCTTGTCGCCCGCAACCCGGCCGAAGCTGGGGTTGCCGTCCGGGCGACGGAAACTGATGTAACGTGTCATGTCTTGTACTCCCTTGCCCGCCGCCAGACTGGGAACTGCCGCAATTGCGGCAAGCGCCCCGGCGGCGAAGGTGCGTCGGTCAATCTGCAAGCGGCTGCGGTTCCCAGTCGCGGCGGAAACGGAACCGCTCCTCCGCCTTTCGCAAGCCATCGAAATCCTTGTCGGATACGCCCCACTGGTCGATCCGCAACTCCGGCCAGGTCCAGTCGTCGGGTTCGCCCGCGACATGGTCTTCGGCCACCGTCTCGACGGCGGTCGAATATTCGATCACCGGACCGAAAGGCGAAATATAGTAAGCATAAACATTGGCGCCCGGCCCGTGACGGCCCGGTCCCCATGCCGGGGTGAAGCCGTTGTCGCGCATCCAGCCGATGCCACGCATCACCGTGTCAAGATCCTCCATCTCGAACGCGATGTGGTTGAGGCTGCTAAACCCGGCCCGGGCAAAGGCGGTCGAATGGTGCTTGGTGTTGCAGCGGACGAAGACCATACCCTTCGTCCGGTCGGATACGGCAAAACCCAGGATCTGCTCGACGTGGTCGGCCATCGCCTCGGCGTCGGCGGCGTTGAACACGACGTGGGTAAGCCCCACCGGCATGACGCGGCGCGTCGCCTTGGCATGGCCTTCGATCGGCGCGACATCGCTCGTCCCGGCAAGAAAGCGCAAGATCGTGCCTTCGGGCAGTTCGACAATAATGCCCTGTCCGTCACCGGGATCGTCCGACACGACCTTTCGCGCCGGCCAGCCCGCTTCGGCCACGCGATTTTTCACTCTGGCAAGTTCGTCCTCGCTGCAGGTGAAAGTGGTGGACCGGGCGAACTCTTCGCCCGGGCTGAAGCTGACGAGATAGGGGCAACTCCCCGATCCGCGCAGGTAATAGGTGCCATCCCGCTCACCAGCGGAAACAAGGCCCCAGATGTCAATCATGAACCGGTTCGCCTCTGCCGGATCTGGCAGTGAGAGTTCGATCGATCGAAGTTTCATGACATTTCCTTCTTTGCGAGTCCCGCTTTGGCGATGCCCACAAGCGCGCATTCCTCGTCGCAGTCACCGGTATCGCCACTCACGCCGACGGCGCCGATCACGACACCTTCGCTACGGATCAGCACGCCGCCCGGAGAAAAGGCGACTTGCCCGTCCAGCGCAGAGCTGAGCGACTGAAAGAAAATCGGATTGCCTGCCGCCCGGTTGGCCAGAACACGGGTGTCGGCACCCATGCCCAGCGCGCCGGTGGCCTTGGCGACAGCGATGGTGTGGCGAAAGAACGTGGCCCCGTCCTCACGCGCGAAAGCTACTGAATGCCCTCCGGCATCGAGCACGACAACGGCGAGCGGGTTTGCGCCGCGATGGCGCGCCTCAGTAAGAGTGCCTGAGACGATCATCTGCGCCTGTTCGAGCGTAATGCCAGTCATGCGGCGATCTCCGAGGGCTGTTCGAGCAGCCGGGAGCGGCGGTCGATGAGGGTCGAGGCCGAACCGGCCTGTGTCCCGAAGACATAATGGTCCGGCCGAACCAGCACGGCATCGACCTTGCGCGCGTCGAGCCAGCCGAGCACCGCGCCGCCATCGGGCAGGTCGGAGGCAACGATCCGGGTCACGCCAGGCGCCTGGCCGCGCACCGCATCGTCACGGACGAAAAGCCGCCACCCCTGCCCCGCCAGATCGTCGAGCTTGCGTCCGTCAGCGAGGATCGGCTGAATGAACCGTTCGCCCGCACCAGGGGTACCAGCGGCGACGAAACCTTCCGAAACCGCTGGAATGAGGTCGGCTGCGGTTTCGCCCGTCTTGCTGGCAGATTGCGCCCTGATCGATGCGTCGCGCTCGGCCGCTTTCGCTTGATCGAGTTCGCAGATATAGCGCCCTGCCGCCACCGCAGCGCCGATCACTCCGCGTACGTGGGGATCGCGCTCAGGCTGATAGGTTGCAAGAATCGCCTCGCTGGCGCCGTCATTCGCGATTGCCGCCATCTTCCACGCAAGGTTCGCGACATCGCGAAGCCCGTGGCACATGCCCTGGCCGAAAAAGGGCGGCGTCTGGTGCCCGGCATCTCCGGCAAGAAACACCCGGCCTACCTGCCACTGCTCCGCCACAAGTCCGTGAAACCGGTAAGTAGCCGCGCGCACAATATGGTGCGGCACGTCCTTCATCCAGGAGCCGACCAGCTCGCCCACCTTTGCGGGCTGCATCATTTCGGAATCGTCTTCACCCGGGAGCAGCATAAACTCCCAGCGGCGGTGGTTGCCGCGTCCAGGCACGATCGTCGCCGGACGAGCAGGATCGCACATCATCACCGACAGGCGCTGAAGATCGGCATCTGCGGGAACGCCTGAGATCGGCGGAAAGCTGACAGGCCCTTCGACTTCGGCGTCGACGACCAGCCAGGGCTCCTCGAAATCGAGGTCGTCGAGCTTGACGCCGAGCGCCTTGCGGACCGGGCTGCGCGAACCGTCGCAGGCAATCACCCAGCGTGCGCGCAAATTGTGGCTGGCACCGTCCTGCGCATAAGCGACGGTCACGCCGGTGTCGTCCTGGTCCAGCCCGGTGAACTCCGCACCCAGCTGCAGATCGATCGCGCCATTATCGGCAAAGGCCTCGCGCAGGTGGGCCTCCAGCTCCGGCTGATAGAAGAAATAGTCGTTGGCCCAGCCGAACGGACGCGGCTTGCCGACCGTCCCCATATAGCGGATGACGCCATGATCCGCGCCGACATGAAGGTGACCGTCCGTGGCGGTCATGTCGCCCTCGACCCGGTCGATGACCCCGGCGCTCTGAAACAGGCGCATCATCTCATGATCGAGATGCACTGCGCGCGGCAACGGGTAATGCTCAAGCTCTTTTTCCAGCACGACGACCGACAGGCCTTGGCGCCCGAGCAGGTTTGCCGCCATCGCACCCACGGGGCCGCAACCGATGATCGCTACATCAAACATTCCAGTTTCCATCACGCCGCGGGACTTTTGTAGAGCGCACCGTCCTTCATGATCATGGTGAGCCGATCCTTGTCCTGCAGGATCGATACGTCCTGCGTGGGATCGCCGTCGACCAGCAGGAGGTCGGCCAGAAAACCTTCCTTCACCTGACCCACCTGAAGATCCATCAGTTCGCCGCCGAGCTTGGTTGCCGCGGTCAGCGCTTCGGCTGGTGTGTAGCCGAAATGTTCGACGAAAATTTCGAGATCGCGCGCATTGCGTCCGTTCGGATTGAACGGAAAACCATAGTCGCCGCCAATGAGGATCCGTACGCCGCGCGCCTTCAGCGCCGGCACCAGCTTGCTTTCCAGTTTCATCCGCTCGGCGGCGCTGGCCTTCATGTGGCTCATGTCGATATGCGGCGGCGGACTTGCTTCCAGCGCAGCTATCGAAACACCCGGCGAAGGCGCGTAGAAAGTCGTTTCCTTGGCCGCGACCATCGCGTCAGCCGCGGCATCGTCGGCATAGGAGGCATGATAGATGATGCGCGCACCAGCCTTGAGAGCCAGGCGGATCGCTTCCGGGTAATAGGCATGGGTGGCGATCCAGAGCCCGGCATCCCTTGCTGCCACGCCCGCTGCCTCCATCTCCTCGTCGGTATAGAGGACTTCTTTAGCCGAACCCGGCTTCAGCGCGTCCTCGCCCGATACAACGAGCTTGATCGAGCCAATGCCCTGATCCTTGCAGTAAGAGACGAACTTGCGGATGGCATCCGGTCCGCGGCCATTGAAGACATCGCCGGTCTCGACACCCTCGGCGCCTTCGGGACTGCGTTCAAGCGTGGAGGGCACAAGGCGCGGTCCCGGCGTCTCGCCCGCTTCAATCGCCTTGACGAGCTCCACTTCGATCCCGTCACCCAGCGCACCGGCGGAATAAGCGCTCGTAAAGCCGTGGTCGAGCAGGACCCGGGCATTGCGCCTCGCGGCTTCCTTCAGCTCTTCGGGGGGGAGGATGAACTGGTGATATATCTTTTCAACCGAGGAAGCCCATGTCAAATGGGCATGCGCCTCTACTAGACCGGGCATCAGCGTACGCCCGGCAGCGCCTATCACAGTGTCGGCAGCTTCGCCTGCCAGGCCATCGACACCCAGCGCGACTTTCGCAATTCGGTTGCCGTCGACGAGGACGGAGCCACGCTGCGGCGCACTTCCGCTACCGTCGAAAATCTGTGCATCACGGATCAGTGTCCGCATGAGCATCCTCCATCGCCTTCTTAGCTGAGGCGTGGAATGGCAGATCGAGGCATTAGTCGGAAATACAATTATATTCTACGGGTATTGGCTAGGGTTATACCTCGCCACCCAGAACTTGGGTGAACAGAGAGGCCAATGGTGTCAGCGGCACATTCGCCAAAGCGCGTATCCCGATATGCCTTTGAAACGTAACCTCGCGCAGTTCGATCGCTCTCAGCACACCGACGGAGAGCTCAGCCTCCACGACGTTACGCGGAAGTATCGTGACTCGATCCGTCGCGCGCACAATCGATTTCGTGGTGAGCAGAGAGTCGCAGCGTATGACGTTTCGCGGTTCGGCGACCTCGGCGTTGATGAACAGGCTCGAAATCTGTCGGCGAAAGCCGCCGCCCTCTCGCGGCAACACCCATGCAAGATCGCTGGCTGCGGCCATGCCGATCGAGTTGGGGAGGTCTTCGTGGCCCCTGCCGACGATGAGGGAGAACGGATCCTGGGCCAACGTCCATTCGCGAAATTCGTCTCCCGGTCCGGAAATGCCAGTGGTGACAAGTGCCAGTTCGATTTCGCGTCGCCGAAGCATTTCGGAGAGAACCTGCTCGGACGCTTCAATCACCGAAATCTCGAACGCCCCATGCATTCGATCCAGCGCCCGGATCGCGCGAGGGACGAGACTGACAAGCGCGCCTGGCGTACCACCGATCTGTATCGGTCCGGCGATACCCTTGGCGGCATGTTCCACCACGGCCCGTGCATCGCGCAGCAGGCCTGAAAGCGCCGCGGCCTTCGTCCGCAGAGCCTCGCCCTCCCTTGTCAGGGAAATGCCGGTCGACTGACGGTTGAAAAGGCCCACACCCAGCCGACCTTCCAGAGAACTGATCGTCTGGGATACCGATGGTTGGGAAACGCCCAGTTCCCTTGCCGCAGAGCTGATCGAACCGGAAATGCACACTTGCTCGAAGACGATAAGAGCCCGCGGATCCAATCCGGCCGACAGATGGCTCGACAGGCTGGTGATCGTCATTTGAAATACCTCTCTGCGCTGACGCTTGTCATCGCGGTCCGCGCATTTCAGGTCAATCGCGGATTCCGCTGCTGAAGGAAGCGTGTCCCCCAAAGGGGCGCAGGCGATTCTGATTTTCGATCGTAGGACATTGCGCGGCTCCTCGATGCTTTCAATCTTCGCCCCGTTTATCCGTTTGCCGCTCGGTCTGCTGCTCCAGATCGTCGTGCGCGCGGTCTTGAAACGCTGCCAAGAGGAGTCCGGCAGTGAAAATCCAAATCTGCAGCAAGCGATTGGATGTCCGCCCACAGCGCGCGCCATCGTTGGCTTGTACGTAAGCATTTGGGTACAAGATGCCGCCAGAGCGCACCTCGCGCCCGTGGTTCGATCGCAGCAAATTTGGTCGTATCTTCGCCTTACTTGATCTGTTGCACTAACAATCGTCCGTCCTGAGAACAGAGGTTGATGGGCTTCTAACGAGGGGGTTCTCGCAGCAGAATACGCCTAAAAATTTGTGCGCTCTCAGGTCGCAATGCTTTCTTGACCGCATAAGAAATTACATATGCCGTAAGTCCTGCGCCAAATTTACTCCAGTTGGTCTGCAACAGGAGGATTTAAAGATGTTCCGGCCCAAGTACATTACGTTCGATTGTTACGGCACGCTCCTTGACTTCGAGATGGGCCCAGCTGCACGCCGTGCATATGCCGACCGTCTGCCCGATGCCGAACGTATGGAATTCTTCGTACGTGAGTTCAAGGCCTACCGTCTGGACGAAGTTCTTGGAGCATGGAAGCCGTTTCGCGATGTTGTAGAAGGGTCGCTCCGGCGCACCTGCGAGAAGGTGGGCGTGGAATATCGCGACAGCGACACCGACCGGATCTATGGGGAAATCCCGACCTGGGGTCCGCATGCCGACGTCATCGAGCCACTCAACCGGGTTGCCAGGGAATTCCCTTTGGTGATCATCTCGAACTCGATGGTCGATCTGATCCCGCACGCGGTGAAGGCGCTGCAAACCCCGTTTCACGCCGTATTCACGGCTGAGGAAGCACAGGCCTACAAGCCGCTTCTTCAGGGTTTTGAATATGCACTTGACCAGCTGGGTTGCGCTCCGGAGGAATGCATGCACGTTTCCTCCAGCTTCCGCTACGATCACATGTCCGCAGCCGACCTGGGCTACGGCGCTAGGGTATTCGTCAACCGCGGTCACGAACCGTCGCTTATGCCGCATTACGCGACCCACGAAATCCGAGATATCTCTGGTCTGCCTGGAGTGCTTGGCCTCTGACCTAGGCGTCTCCGACAACCCGTTGTCTGGAATTGTGGCTGCGTCATGTAACGAGCCAAATACGCGGCCCGGCAACGCAATAGACAGAGCAAGTCTGCGCTGCCGGGCCAATCATGTTTTGATAGCCAAGTAAAGGTGAGGCCATGGGGGAAGTTGACAAGTTGCAGGATCGCCCACTGCGCAGCGCGCGTTGGTTCCGCAAGGACGACTTGCCCGCTTTTATCCACCGTTCGACGCTGGCCGCGGCGGGTTGGAGCCGCGAGGATCTGATGGGGCGGCCGGTTGTCGGCATCCTCAGCACCTGGTCCGACATCAACCCCTGCAACCTAAACCTTCGCGCGCTTGCCGAAGAGGCGAGGATCGGCATCATAGAGGCTGGCGGGGTTCCGTTCGAGGTTCCGCTGATGTCGATCAGCGAGAACATCATCAAGCCAACTTCCTTCCCGTTCCGCAACCTGCTGGCGATGGAAGCGGAGGAAACGATCCGCGCCTATCCGTTCGACGCCGTGGTCCTGTTGGGTGGCTGTGACAAGACACAGCCAGGCTTGCTGATGGGCGCCGCAAGCGCTGGGGTTCCATTCATCTTCCTCGCCAGCGGCCCCGCCACGCCGCGCTCCTCAACGGGCGGTGACCTGGCCAACGCCACCGGCGTCTGGCGACTGGTCGACCAACTACGCGCAGGCGAACTGTCGGAAGGTGACTTCGCAGCATTCGAGCGCACCGTCATGGGCACCGCAGGGCACTGCACTGAAATGGGCACAGCCTCTACCATGGCGGTAATCTGCGAAGCGCTCGGCGTTTCGTTGCCGGGAAGTAGCCTCGTGCCGGCTGTCGACAGACGCCGTATGCATTATGCGCGGGAAGTTGGGCGTCGAAGCGTTCTTTTAGCTTCCGAGGGTTACCCTACCCCCAAGGAAGTACTCGACGCACGGGCCTTCGACAATGCCATAGCCCTCCTATGCGCGGTAGGCGGGTCGACCAATACGATCATTCACCTACTGGCGCTTGCCGGGCGCGTTGGCGTGCCGCTGTCGCTCGACCGGTTCGACGAGATCGGAAGGCGCGTGCCGCTCATCGCGAATATCCAACCTGCCGGTGAGTACCTGACCGAGAGGCTGATGACCGCAGGCGGTGTACCGGCGCTGCTCAAGACACTCGGCCCCCTCATCCATCTGGATGCAAGGACAGTGGACGGCCGCACAATGGAAGAAGTTGTCGCAGAGGCGGAGGTTCTCGATCCCGAGGTGATCCGTCCGCTCGACAGCCCTATTCGGGAGGGGGAGCCGCTGGTCGTCGTCCGGGGCAACCTCGCCCCGAACGGCGCAGTCATGAAAACATGTGCAGCGGACCCGCGCCTTCTGCGCCATCGCGGACGGGCGGTGATCTTCGAGGATGTCCAGACGATCGCCGACCGGATCGACGATCCCGCGCTGGGAATCGATCAGGATAGCGTGCTGATCCTGCGTAATGCAGGGCCAGTCGGCGCGGCTATGCCGGAGTGGGGCATGCTGCCACTTCCCCGTCACCTGATGGAACGCGGTGTGCGCGACATGCTGCGAATTTCCGACGCGCGGATGAGCGGCACCGCGTATGGTGCCGCCGTGCTCCACGTCTCGCCCGAGGCGGCTGTCGGCGGCCCGCTGGCACTGGTCCGCAATGGCGACATCATTGAACTGGACGTTGCAGCACGCAGGCTCGAATTGTGCGTCGACGCGGGCGAACTCGCCCGTCGTCGCGAAGCGTGGAAGGCCGATTTGGGGAGCCACCGCCGAGGCTATCGGCATCTCTACAATCAACATGTCGAGCAAGCCCATCGCGGCTGCGACTTCGACTTTCTGCGCGGCGCCGACGAGGAGACCCTCCCCGAAGGTCTTTTCGACGGCTGGGTAGGTGGTTGGTAGGTACTGATTTAATGAGCATTCTCTATCGATCCGACGCCCCGCGCGCGGCTGCATGGGCAAGCTACTTTGCCGAGCACGCTACAGATCTCGACTTTCGCGTCTGGCCCGATGCCGGCAACCTCGAGGAGGTCGAATACCTGATCGCCTGGCAGGCCCCGGCGGAATTCATTGCTGCGCTGCCGAACCTTAAGGTCCTGTTCTCGTCGGGAGCGGGGATCGACCACGTCGACTTTTCGGCCATCCCTGAGCACATTCCGATTGTCCGCATGGTCGAGCCCGGGATCATCGATGGCATGATTGAATACGTGAGCCTTGCCGTCCTGGCCCTGCACCGCGATTTCTTCGACTACGTCTCCATGCAGCCGACGGGAACGTGGGACCCACTGGAAGTTCCGCCGGCATCTTCCCGCACTGTTGGCGTCATGGGCTTGGGCGTCCTCGGAAAGGCCGTGCTGGAGCGACTGGCAACCTTTGGTTTTCGCCTGCGGGGATGGAATCGATCACCACGCCAGATAGTGGGCGTGGAAAGTTTCGCCGGAACGGATCAGCTCCAGCAGTTCCTTGTCGGATGCGACATACTCATTTGCCTGTTGCCACTCACTGAAGCGACCGCCGGCATCCTGGATCGCAAGATTTTTTCCTCGCTGCCCAAGGGGGCCTCGATCATCAATGTCGCACGAGGGTTGCACCTTGTTAACGAGGATCTACTTGAAGCATTGAATTCCGGCCACCTGTCCCGAGCGATCCTGGACGTGACCGATCCCGAGCCAATGCCGCCGGAACATCCCTTCTGGCGTCATCCGCGCATATTCGTAACACCGCACGTGGCGAGCATGACCCAGCCCGAAACGGCTGCGCCCATACTGCTCGACAATTTGCGCAGGCACTGGCGGGGTGAGCCCCTGATCGGTTTGATCGATCGGTCGCGGGGTTATTGAGACAGGCAAAGAATTCTGGCCAGAGCAGACTTGGAGGTTACCAGCCGCCAACGGCCATGTATGTACTGGAGAACTGAAGATGCCGGCCCCGCTACAATTCATTGAATCAACGACGGAGCTGCCTGACCAAGCGGATGCAGTGATCATCGGTGGCGGGGTCATCGGCACGTTCACGGCTTATTACCTCGCCAAGCGCGGCCTGAAGGTTGCGCTGATCGAAAAGGGGGTCATCGCCGGCGAGCAGTCGAGCCGTAATTGGGGTTGGTGCCGGCAGCAAAACCGCGATGCGCGTGAACTTGCAATGGCCACAAAGGCACTTGACCTGTGGGAGCAGTTCGGCGCCGAGACTGGCGAGGACACCGGGTTTCGCCGGTGCGGCCTGTTCTATGTGAGCAACGACCCCAAAGAGCTCGACACCTGGGCTCGCTGGGGGGAGTTTGCGCGATCGGTGGGGGTAAAGACCCGGATGCTGAATTCGGAAGAGGCCACCCGGCATGGTGGCTTCACCGGACAGCGTTGGAAGGGCGGAGTGCACTCCCAGGAGGACGGGATTGCCAACCCGGGCATTGCGGTTCCAGCCGTGGCACGAGCGCTGATGAAGCTGGGCGGAACGGTACATCAGGCCTGCGCCGCGCGCGGGATCGAAACGACCGGCGGCGCAGTCAGCGCGGTGGTGACGGAAAAGGGCGTGATCAAAACGCCCCTTGCGATCCATGCAGGAGGGGCCTGGGCGTCATCGTTCTGCCGCCAGTTGGGCATCCGCTTTCCGCAAGCGAGCATCCGCCAGACAATCCTGTCGGTATGGACCGGAAATCTTTCCCTGCCAGAGGCATTCGTCAGCAAGTCGATATCCATCACCCGACGCGGAACCGGCCTGCATACCCTTGCGATCAGTGGACGGGGCAAGGTCGACCCCACCGGACACATCCTGCGGTTCCCGACGCAGTTCCTGCCAATGCTCGCCCGCCGCTGGCGGAGCCTTTCCGTAGGCGGCCTTGAAGGTTTGCGGAGCGGACATGAAACCCTTGCCCGTTGGCGACTGGACAAGCCTACACCCATGGAAACGCTGCGCATCCTCGACCCTACGCCTGACCCCAAGTCGATCCGTCTGACCTTGCAGGGCGCAGCAGACCTGATTCCCGCGCTGGCCGCAACGCCGGTCGCGGCGACATGGGCCGGCTATATCGACAGCACGCCCGACGGCGTTCCACTGATCGATGAAATGGAAAAAGTTCCCGGATTGATCGTCGCCGCCGGTTTCAGCGGCCATGGTTTCGGCATTGGCCCGGGCGCCGCTCACCTGGTTGCCGATATTGCGACCGGCCAGACACCGATCATCGATCCGCACCCGTTCCGCCTCTCACGATTCGGCCGAGGCAATCGAACCGATGTTTCAGAGTTCTGAGGCAAAGTCTGGCGGCCAACACGGAATATGGTGATGCAGGCAATCTTGCCTGGCTCGTCCACGAGTGGAGCATCGAGCCGCATATACCCGTCTTCGACCATGCACGTCGCCGCTCCTATACATTCCAGCGGCGTGCGTTCCGCTCTGACCATCGGCGCGACGTCCATATCTATCCTGGCTGCAAGCAAATGGTGCAGCATCCCCGCGGTTTTGCGGAGCCTAGGCCAAGCGTTGATACGGACGGCATGATGCGCTTTCGCGCGAGCAAGCAGGACTGCGAGGCCTGCGCACTCAAGCCGAACTGCTACTGCTGCTCGGTACAACCCATGTGCAAGATCGCCTGTTCAATCTACGAACGCGCGCGCGATCTGGCAAGTGACCTAGCCCAGAAGGCGACGGCCCGTTCCAGCCAGAATCTGCCGTGTGAACGAAGTAGAAGCTCCGATTGGCTACCTGAGCCTGGGGATGGCAGCTAATCAGAAGTGAGCAGGCATCGTCTCCCTCAGTCAGGAATGTCTGCTAACCGATTATTGCCACTCCAAAGCCGACCGAGTAAAAGGTCCCAGGGCGAGCCTCAGGGCCGACGTGGAGCAGCCCTGGAGTGAGCGTCGGCTTACCTTGGCCGGCCGCTCCGAAGGCGACTGTCGGCTAGGTCCCAGTACCTCGAGGACCGGAGGGCTGCTTTCACTAGGCCTGGATGAGGCCTGACCGGATCTCCCGACAATGCAGATCTACGTCGTGATGAATGATGAGCGTGGCTACGAATTGACCGTTGCGATAGAAACGAATCGAAGGTGCTTCAACCGCCTGTGAGGTCGTTCGAAACACTGTAAGCGCGCATTTCGTAGCATGTCGCTTCCGGTGTTGGTGCGACCATCATAATTGACGCTGGGGAGTACACCGCAGCGCCGGGTGCCTCAGTCGTGCCTTTTGAAGTTGAATGGCAGCAGATCGTCGATATCGGCGTCTTGGGCGCGCTGGGGCATTTGCATGAAGACATGACGTAGCCACGCGAGAGGCTCGACGCCGCAGGCGCGGCAAGTCAGCATCAGGCTGTAGATGACGGCGCTCGCGCGTGCGCCCTCGATGGTGTCGCAGAAGAGCCAGGATTTTCTGCCTGTTGCAAAGACTCTGATGTCGCGTTCGAGAAGATTGTTATCGATCGGCATTCTGCCGTCTTCGACGTAGCGCGTCAGATATTCCCACTGGTTGAGGGTGTAGGAGACCGCATCGCCAAGCTTGGTGTCGGGCACGACCTTCGGTGCGATCGCATCGAGCCATGCCTTGAGGGCACTGAGAACCGGGACGCTATGTTGCTGGCGGAAGCGGCGCATGTAGTCAGCCCGCGCTTCCCCCTCATCGGGGATTTCGTCCCGGGCCTGTCTTTCTATCCGGTAGAGCTGGTCGAAGAACTTGAGCGCCTGTGCGGGTGGCCCGCCCTGTTTCTTCCTCGCCTTGAGCGCGTCGGCAAAGCGCCGTCTCGCGTGAGCCATGCAGCCAAGATGTGTGGCCCCTTTCAGGGTGCGCCAGGCCGAGTAGCCGTCGCTCATCAGGATGCCGCGATAGTCGCCAAGGAAGGCCTGCGGATGTTCCTGCCCGCGACCGGGTTGATAATCGAACAGCACGATCGGCTGTTCGCTGTCCTCGCTGCTGCGGTAGGCCCACATATACGAAGTGCTGGTAGGCGCCTTGCCCTCTTCCTTCAGCACCTGAACCGTAGTCTCGTCGCCATGAATGACCTCCTGGAACCGGAGCCGCAGCTTCAGGGCGTCATAGATGCGATACAGGTGCCTCTCGCTCGAGGCGATCACCCAACGGCCCAGAGCACCACGGCTGACAGGTACTCCTGCACGTTCGAAGGTTTGCGCCAGACGATAGAGCGGCGTGCCATCGACGTATTTGTGAACAAGGGCGAAGGCGAGCGTCGAGGCGGTGGCAATGCTGCCCGGCAAAGGCTGCGTGGGCATCGGCGCAATGACGATCGGCGTGGCGATCCCGGTGCGGTCACAATTGCGGCACGCATATTTGGCACGGGCATTCTGCAAGACCGTGGCCTTCACCTCGATGTGAAGCTGCTCGGTAACAACCTCGCCCATGCGATGCATCCGGTCGCTGCAACACGGGCAGACCTTCTGATCATCGGTAAGGTCATATTCGACGCGCTGGCGCGGCAGGTCGGCAGGAAGTGGCTTGCGCCCGCGCTTCTTCCCTTCTGGCCTTTTCGCCTCCGGCAATCCCGTGTCGGGAAGATCGGCGGCGACCGGCTCATCGACATCGTCGTGCCCTTCGTCGGTATCGTCCTCAAGGGAGGCCTGCTCGGCTTCGTTGAAGACACGATCCAGGTGCTTTTCGCTGCGCGGCGCAAAACGGTGCAACGTAAACGCACGGTTGAGGC
>NZ_CCBH010000040.1:0-542 GCF_001368935.1 Novosphingobium sp. KN65.2 | reverse complement strand
CTGATCCTCAATGCGGACGGCAGCTATACCTACCAGTCGAGCGCCAATGCGGTACCGCCTGCGGGGGCGACCGACAGCTTCGTCTACACCATCACCGATGGCGACGGCGACACTTCGACCACGACGCTGACGATCAGCCTCACCGACAGCGGGCTTGCCGCGACCAACGAGGACGCCTCGGTCGACGAAGCGGCGCTGGGCATCGGTTCGAACCCGTCCTCGACGGCCGAGACGGTCTCGGGCACGCTGACCGACAACGCCTCGGGCGGCGCGGGCGGCTATACTTACGCGCTGGTCGGTTCGGCCACCGGCAGCCACGGGACGATCTCGATCGCGCCCAACGGCACCTGGAGCTATACGCTGGCGACCCCGGTCGACGGCGCCACGCTCGACAATGGCGTGACCACCGAGAACAACGTCGAGAGCTTCACCTACCAGGTGACCGACGCCAACGGGAACACGACCACCAGCACGATCACCATCGATGTCATCGACGATGTGCCCACCGCCCGTGCCGATACCGACAGCGTCGTCGAAGGCGC
>NZ_CCBH010000039.1:0-1884 GCF_001368935.1 Novosphingobium sp. KN65.2 | reverse complement strand
CCTGCACCGATCAACCCGGCTTGCGGATCGCAAGCAAAACAGTGTTCACGTTGGTTCCGGCGTGGGCGAAAGAACCGGGGGGAAGGTCGATCCATTTGCGACCGTGGAAATAGATCGCCTCGCAACCAGCGATCATGCGGTGTAGCGCCTTGTGGCGCTGATCCTCGCCATACTCTGCCCGCGCGCTCATGATTGCCACCAGCACGCCTCCCGGTTTGAGAAAGGCGAGGGCATGGCGCACATGGTCACAGTCGCGGCCTCGATCAAAAGGCGGGTTCATTATCACCGCGTCGAACGGTGCGTAATGGGCCGGGTCCAATGCGAGAAAATCGCCCTCGATCGCATCGGCAAAGCCGTGGATTACGCGTAGTTCGTGGGCGAAGCCGGGTTGCAGCTCCACGCAAGTTACATCGGCACCAGCGTTGCGCGCGGCCGAAGCAAGCGCAGCCTTTCCCGCGCTAGGCTCTAGAACGCGCTGGCCTGTGCTGATCCTCGCATGTTCGATGACCTGGGCGGCGATCTCCGGGGAAGTCATGAACGCGCCGAAGTTCTTAGCGGGCGTGATATGATAGGCCGGGGCCGCTTCTGCCTCGGTCGTCTCATAGCCATCACCGATAGCCTCGCCGTAATATTCCGCGAGCAACAGATTCACGCTCTGCAGAAGGTCGTCACGCTCGAACCATATGTGCAGATTCCCATTCTTGAAGACGCGAACGCGGAAATAGTCGCCCTCGATCACGGTTGGCAGCGATCCGCGCACGCGTGCCGAATCGGCAACCTGTGAGGCGATGCTGTGGCCCTCTGAAACCGGGGGCTTTTCGTCCAGTTCCAGAAAGACGCGCTCCACGTCCCGCAACGTGTCGCGGCGCTCGTAGCGGTCCCATGATCCCCATTCGTTCAAGGCGCGGTCGATGATGAGACGCGCGCCGATCTTGAAACCGTTGTGCGAGCGAAAGCGGCGATCCAGCTTGGCGAAGACGTTGGCGATGCCGCGCAAATAAAGGTCGCGCCGGTTGGTCCAGATATTCCCGAAAGTGGCGGCGCAGTTGTCGGGCGTGAACGGCACGGGATCATCGCGCAAGCCGTCATGAAACTCCTTGCGGGCCTGCTGATCTAGCAGCTGGTCAAAACCCAGCTGCTCCATGAGGGCCGCCCAGCACCGGCGGTCCATCGTGTGCGTCAAGACGCGCTCGAAATTGTCGCGTGCGTCGATGGTCTTGCGCGCTCCCGTCTCCTTGTCGCGCTGGTCGATAGGCTGCGACTGGATAAAAGCGCGGGTCAACGTGTCCTCGGTCCAGTCGCGGCCACATGACAGCGACAGTGCGCCGCCAAGGGTCAGGCGGGCCGCCTCGTCGCGGGTTGCATGGTAGGTGTCATAGAGGCTGAGCCAAAGGGCTATGGCCTTGTCTCGGCCGTCGCAAATATCCGCGATCTGCGCGGGCGTCATAAGCTCCTGGCCCATGTTCACGCCCCCCCGACAATAAGAGCACCAAAGCCGAAGCCCTCGGCGGCGTCCTCGATGGTGGTCACAAGGCCGTCAAAATCTTCCTCCGGCCCTAGTAGGTCGGCAATCTCGATGACAGCGGGAAGGTCAGCGCCATGATTTTCGGCAAGGTCTTTGATGTAGCCAAAGCGGTCGAAATTGCCCTCTTCCTCATAGCGAGTGAGCGGGATGGTGCGGGCGGCGTTGATCCGAAGAATTGTGGCCAGCGGAATGTCGGTCATGTGCTGTTTTCCCTGCCTAGAATGGAGCCGAAGGCGATGACGGGTCATCGAATTCTGCCCAGCGGCGAGCAGGGCCGGGGAATGCCGCAAATCAGGGCCGATCAGGGGGGAGGGGAATCACCCGTCCTGCACGGAGCGAAGCGAAGGAAGGGCGGGGAA
>NZ_CCBH010000038.1:0-654 GCF_001368935.1 Novosphingobium sp. KN65.2 | reverse complement strand
CCGTTCGCGTCGACCAGCCCGGTGTCCGTCGCCTCGTGATCGCACACCTCGGGGACATGGCTCATGGGCTCGTCGTAAAGCTCATCGCCTTCCCATGCTCTCGGCCTGGTGGGGGTGGTGAAGTAGCGGGGGCGGGTCACTGGGCGAGGCTCCAAGCCTGTCTACCGTCTACCGTCCGCGCGTATTCCTTCTTTAGGCCCTCTTTTTCTCTCTTTTTTTCTCTTTTATGGAATAGAAAGTAGACAGTAGACAAAGGGCTTATCGCGACGAAAAAACAATGACTTAGCTTGTCCACCAAGTTGTCTACCGTCATATCACCAAGATGGTAGACAACTGAGTTGGTAGACGGATTGATGCCGTGTCTACCGTCTTTCAGAACGATGGTAGACACGTTTTGGGCATGGTTGGTAGACGCCATCACCTCGCCTCCCGCTCAAAAATGCGCATCGATTTCCGGCTCGCATCCTTGCCGATCTTGCTCGTATACCCGAGCCGGCGCAGGCACTTTGCGACGCGGTTCTGAGCCTTCTTGTCCATGCGCTCGGACGGCATACCGAGCGCCGCAAGAGCCTCGGTGACGGTGACGCGGTTGATGGAATTGAAGATCAGTTTGTCGGTCAGGATCTCATCCCAGGCGTCGTATTCCTCGCGCAG
>NZ_CCBH010000037.1:0-2651 GCF_001368935.1 Novosphingobium sp. KN65.2 | reverse complement strand
GGGACCAGCAAGAGCATCGCGGCCGGGGATGTCCTCAAGATTGTCGCGCCGGGCACAGCCGATGCCACTGCCGCCGACATGGCATTTACGATTATTGGAGTGCGCTGACATGACCAAGTTCTTTGGCGGCAACTCGCTTGCGGCGTTCGCGCGAACCAATGCACTTTTTGTCGATGGCAATACGACCTCGGGACGTTTCGACAGCGCATACGTGGCAAACTGCCTCTACTGTCCCTCGGGAGGCGCTAATAATACGATTGATACCCCGGAATTTACGGTTGCGGCCACCGGCGAATTCTATCTGCGCTTTGATGCGTATCCGGGGTGGAGTTCAGGATATACGCCAGTCACGCTGCGCAACGGTTCTACTCCCGTCGTGCGTGTCTACATGGCTGGGGCAACGCCTCGCGTTGATTATTGGAACGGATCAACTTGGGTAACGCTGTTTACCACTGCATCTGGCGCCAACAATGTGCTTAACACCTATGTTCTTCATGTGACGATTGGGGGCTTTGCGGAGCTCCTACGTGGGGGCGCTTCACTTGGAAGCAGCTCCGATACGTGGACGGGTGCGCAGTCTCAAATCACGAACTTCCAGCTCTCCCCGGCCAACGGTAACAGCTACTACTCGCAGATCATGGCAGCGGACTACGATATCCGTGACAGCCACCTTATCGTTCCGGCACTTAATGGCGACAGTGCGGCGAATACTTCCGGCACGGGCGGCTATGGAACGGTTGGCGAAGCCGTCCTTGACGATACAACTTCGGTGAAGCTCACCGCATCAGGAAACAAGCGCGGCCAGACGTTCGCCGATATTTCGGTGCCATCCGGTTATATCATAGGCGCTATGGTGGTCAGCGCCAGGGCGCGTGTTTCAGGCTCCATCACAGACGGCAAACTCGGCGTTAGAGGATCAAGCGGCACAAACTCATCGAGCAGTGCCCTCGGTTGCACCGGAGGCTACGAACCGCGCCAAGCCATCTTCGAAACCGATCCAGATACCGCGACGGAATTTACGCAATCCGGCTTCAACGCATCTGAGATCTACGAAGAAGCCGCCTAATGGCTGGTCCTTCATTTCTCGGCAACGGAAGCCGCGCCGCATCGGCGGGTGCTACAAGCATTGCGCCATCGAAGCCGTCGGCGGCGACGGGCACCAATGGCGTGCTCATCGCCTCGGTGGCCTCGAAGAACAATGCCATCCATTCGTGCGCAGACGGTGACTGGACGAAGCTCGCGCAGGTCGACAGCGGCGCGAGCTTCACAACCTCGCTATGGATCGCGAAGGAAAATGCCGCAGCCCCGACGTTCACCTGGTCGGGCTCGGTTGCCTGTTCCGCCGTCATCGGGTTTTTTGGCGACCCCTATGCGGCGGTTGAGGTTTCGGTTTCGACATCGTCGAATGCGACGGGAACTGGCACCCCGCATACCAGCCCCTCGATCAACACCACGCAAGACGACATCCTCGCCGTCTACTTCGACCAGACCGCTTCAACGGGGCTTTTGAACCAGCCTTCCGGTTGGACGCGTGATGCCTTTCTCGGCTCCTCGACCGATGGCGGCAGCGTGTCCTTCGGTCACAAGTCTGTCGCCAGCTCAGGAAGTGCAACCGGAGCTATCAGCGCTGCACATTCAGGTGCAGGCGAATGGGTCCAGTTCCAGATCGAGCTAAGAAGCCTGCTACCGTCCGGTGATGTAGCGGAAATTTCCAAGGCAGAAGCCGCGGCATGGGTAGAGCCCGACGACGGCGCCAGCTTCTCGAAAGTGAGTATTGGGGCCTGGATCGACGCGCCGAACGAGGCCAGTTTCAGCAAGGTCGATGTCGCCGGGTGGCTTGATTATGTGGGCGTCGCGTCAACTAGCCGGCGCCGCCAAGCGTGCGTGGTCAACTGATGACCTGCTTCCACCCCTCAAGCGCCTCGCACTGCAAACTCAGCAATTAATATTTTGAATCACGGGCTTGCAACTAATCGGCTGCGTGAATCAGCAAATTTTTACGCAACTGCATGGGGGCAACTTTGATCGACGAACGTACGAAGCATATCGGCGATGCCGTGGCAATGGCAGGCGGGGGGCTCGGCACCCTCGCTCAATGGGCGGACTTCGCCGGGCAGGTGACACCGATCCTGTCCATGGCGTTCGTCGGACTTTCAATCCTGTGGCTGTTCTGGCGAATGGTCGACCGTGTTCGGTTCGGCCCTGTCAGACGTGATGACTAGGGGGTAACCTTGATGAAGAACCTTATCACCGAATGGCGCGCCTGGTGGAAGCTCCACAGCGTCAAGCTCGCTGCCCTCATGGGCATCCTGACCGGCATCATCACCGAGAACCAGACGCTTGTGTTGGGCATCATCGGCATGATCCCGACTGACCCACTCCTGCGCGCTGCCTTCGCGGTCGGCGCGGGCGCACTCGTATTCCTCGTTCCGACGATCGCGCGCCTCTGGCCGCAGGACATCACCATCTCGAAGGAGAAGGCCGATGGCGACCAATCTGCCTAAGAAGTCGATCTCGGCCGCGATTGCCGCCGCGCTCGCTATTGCAACGCCTTTCGTCGCCGGATGGGAGGGCAAGCGCAACGATCCTTACCGCGACATCGTGGGAATCTGGACCGTCTGCTACGGCGAAACGAAGGTCGAGATGCGCCG
>NZ_CCBH010000036.1:0-973 GCF_001368935.1 Novosphingobium sp. KN65.2 | reverse complement strand
TTTCCAACCGATCCTGCAAATGCTCGAGGATTTGCCTCGTGGCCTCGTCACCGCCAAGGGACCGCATGCGCCGGTAGAGATCAAGATTGGGTGCTTTCCTGAAGGCCCGCCACAGTTGCGCCTCGGCATCGGCAGTCCTGTCTTCCTTGAGAAGCAGATCGACTGCCAGGTTCACAAGCCGCTCGTCTGCTCTTTCATCTTCGAACAACCACAGGCCCTCTTCGGCGTGGCGCAGGGCCACTTCTGCCAGCCCCTGCTCGAGGCAAAACGTGGCAAGACGAAAGTAGTCCCATTGCGAGGACAGGTCCTTGGAACGAAGCGCGATCCGGGCTTCCAGATCCTTGTCTCGCTCGGCGAAAAAATCCAGGATCGAGACGAGTTTGGACAACTCGTATCTGTGCTCCCCCCCTCCCCTGACCGGTCCCATATTTGGTGGCAGCTTGTCCCAGGCCTCACGGGCCAGGCGCTGATATTCATCCAGTCCTCGATCGCCCAGAATTTCCGCATATTGCGCGACCGCGCCATGGAAGGTGCCGTAGCCGCCGCGGGTTTCGCGCAAGTATAGCTTGCCGGCCAGCGCGACCGGGTCGGGCCGGGCAGCCTGGCAGGCCTCGAAATGTATCTGCTGCGCACGCTCGAGCAGGTCACCGCAATGTCCGCCAGAATCGTCGATATTTTCGATCGCCCTCTCGATCCGAGTGATCGCATAATCCGTCAGGTCCACAACCAACGCGGCGTGCTCTGTCGAGGCCAGGTCAGCCATCGCATCGAGCACGGCGTCTACGCCAGCGGCCCATTCTCCAGCCCGCGCATAATCGATAAAGCCGCGGGTACCGCATGCCTCCTCCACCGCCTCACGCAGGCTCTCTTCCAGGTTCTCGCCGTCGGCACTTTCAGCGGCGGCGGCAATGGCAAGCTTTCGAAACAGCACCGGATCACGTTCGGCCGCATCCGTGATCATGGCGACCAGGAC
>NZ_CCBH010000035.1:0-1168 GCF_001368935.1 Novosphingobium sp. KN65.2 | reverse complement strand
GGCTATTTCGTCATTACCGCGACCTACTTCCCTCCGGTCATAGCGGAGCAAAAGTTTGTCGAGCTGATGTTTGACGACGATCGGGAGCGGCCGAACAACAAGCAACGCACGGCCGACCTGGTTGAACGCTTCAAGCGCGAAATCACCACATTTGAAAGCCGTCTGTCCTCGGCCGTGAAGCTGACCCGCCTTCGCGCTCACAAGGTCGAAAATGAGGACGGCTCGACCGTGACGCACGACGACTTTTTGCGGTGGCTGCAATTCTGCGTCACCGGCAAAAATCAGCCGGTCGTGCTGCCCTCGAACCCGATGTATCTCGATTCCATCATCGGCGGTGTCGAAATGTGGACGGGCGTAATCCCGCGCATCGGCAACAAGTTCGTCCAGACGGTAGCGATCGAAGGTTTCCCGATGGAATCGACGCCGGGCATCCTCTCGGCGCTGGGCGAGCTGCCGATTGAATATCGCTGGTCCACGCGGTTCATATTTATGGACCTCCATGAAGCTGTGAAACACCTTGAGGATTTCCGCAAAAAGTGGCGGCAAAAGGTTCGCGGCTTCTTCGATCAGGTTTTCCAGACCAACAGCGGCAAGATAGATCAGGACGCCCTTTCGATGGTGGCCGATGCCGATAATGCGCTGGAGGAAGTCAACTCCGGCCTTATCGCACAAGGATACTATACCGGCGTCGTCGTCCTGACGGACGAAAGCCGCGATAAGGTAGAACAGGCCGCGCGCCAGCTTGAAAAGGCTATCAACGCACTCGGTTTCGCGGCCCGTATCGAGACGGTGAACAACCTAGAGGCGTTCTTGGGCACGCTGCCGGGGCATGGCGTCGAAAACGTCCGCCGCCCGATCATCAACACCATGAACCTAGCCGACCTGATGCCGACCAGCTCGATATGGACCGGCCTCGATCATGCGCCGTGCCCGATGTATCCGCCCAGCTCGCCCCCGCTCATGTCTGGCGTCACCAACGGCTCCACGCCGTTCCGGCTCAATCTCCACGTCCGCGACGTGGGGCATAGCTTCATCTTCGGCCCCACGGGCGCAGGCAAGTCAACGCTGCTCGGCCTGCTCGCCGCCCAGCTCCGCCGCTATCCCGGCATGTCCATTTTCGCGTTCGACAAGGGCCTGTCGCTCTACCCGCTGGCGAAGGTGGTGGGCG
>NZ_CCBH010000034.1:0-819 GCF_001368935.1 Novosphingobium sp. KN65.2 | reverse complement strand
AAGCAGACCCATTCGAACTCATGCAACGGCTCCATAAACGGATGCGCCGAGAGCTTGCGATCACCTACCTGGCCGAGACCGAGTTCGGCCTTGGCATCGCTGAAACCAAGGTCAGAGGGCAAATCACCTGCGATCCGGAAGCCGCGGATCGTCTGCCCGTTCTCGTAATCGATGGGCAGGAGGTGGATTGGGATCAGTTCGGCCGCATGCTGATGACTTTCGAGGGGTGGCGGTTCCACCTTGAAATCCAGGAGCCAAGCGAAGAGGTTTGAGCGAGGAGGCAAGGGGCAATGCTGATGACTCGGCAAAGGCATCAAAGTCGTCGAGCTGCCACTAATCCATGGCCCAGCATCGCAAGATCGATCGCAGGTTTCTGGCAATCGGTTGCCTGCGCAAGTGGTGTTATCCGTGGTGCCTCCCGCCGGACTGAACAATCAGCATCATGACCGAGACCGAGTTTTCCATGTTTGATCAGGACGTGCTCAGATCCTTCGCTGGCGACAAGGCTTTCGCGCGCGGTCAGGCCTATTTCCGAGAAGGATTGGTCGAACTGCTCGCAATTGAGCCAAACAGGGTTGTGGCCCGGGTTGCCGGGACACAGGACTATGCTTCCATCGTCCTGTGGCAAGACAGCTCATTCGACGGCGAATGTACGTGCCCGGCTTTTGCGCGCGATGGCTTCTGCAAACACATGGTGGCCGCCGCGCTCGCCGCGAATGTTGCGAACGCTTGTGGAACGGCAGACAGCGTCGGCGTGCTGACCAGGATTCGCACCTATCTCAGAGGCAAGGATGTTGACGTCCTGGTCGCCATGATCAC
>NZ_CCBH010000033.1:0-880 GCF_001368935.1 Novosphingobium sp. KN65.2 | reverse complement strand
GGCTCTGTTGCAAAGATTGGCGGCAGTCAGAGGTAGGCTGTCGCTCTGCGCCGATCAGGCGGCTGCTGCGAAATGGTGGTTGAGCATGCCCATGGCCTCCGTCAGCGCCGAGGGCCCAATGCCAAAAGCTCTCTCCACAAGGCGCACCTCGCCCCTGATGCCGGGCTGCAGGCACCAGGGGCGAGCCTGTCCTTTGCGCAGGGCTCGCATGACTTCGAATCCCTTGATCGTGGCATAGGCCGTGGGGATCGATTTGAAACCGCGCACCGGCTTGATCAGTATCTTGAGCTTTCCGTGATCGGCCTCGATCACGTTATTGAGATACTTCACCTGCCGGTGGGCCGTCTCCCGGTCCAGCTTTCCTTCGCGCTTCAATTCGGTGATCGCTGCACCATAGCTCGGCGCTTTGTCGGTATTGAGCGTGGCAGGCTTTTCCCAGTGCTTCAGGCCTCGCAGGGCCTTGCCCAGGAACCGCTTCGCTGCCTTGGCGCTGCGGGTCGGCGACAGGTAGAAATCGATCGTGTCGCCCCGCTTGTCGACTGCCCGGTACAGGTAGGTCCACTTGCCCCGCACCTTGACGTAGGTTTCATCCAGGCGCCAGCTCGGATCAAAGCCACGCCGCCAGAACCAGCGCAGCCGCTTCTCCATCTCCGGGGCGTAGCACTGGACCCAGCGATAGATCGTCGTATGGTCGACCGAAATGCCGCGTTCCGCCAGCATTTCCTCAAGGTCGCGATAGCTGATCGGATAGCGACAATACCAGCGCACCGCCCACAGGATCACATCACCCTGGAAATGGCGCCACTTGAAATCCGTCATCGTTCCGTCCGTCCAATCTCCGCCAAGCATGCTCAAGCTTCACGATTTTTGCAACAGAGCC
>NZ_CCBH010000032.1:0-1342 GCF_001368935.1 Novosphingobium sp. KN65.2 | reverse complement strand
ATTGCGGTGCCCCATCGCCGTGACCTCGATCTCGGAAAGCCCCTGGCATTGGCATTCGTCGCCGAAGAACTTCCGGAGCTGCTTGATCGAGCCCAGGAGATTTTCCGCCGCAAGGGTGCCTTTCGGCGGTTCAAGGATCTGATCGGAGCACAGGGCAAACTGGATAGCTGGTATGCTTATGAAGAGCGCGCGATGCAGCAGGCGGTCAGAAATTGGTGCGAAGCTCTCGGCATACCGCTTGCCGGCGAGACGCAAGCTGCAGTGCATGGTGAAACGGCCGAACCGTCCCTTCATGCGATGCCTTGTGATGCGTGCGGGGGTTGCGTTCCCACTCTCGAGATGACGCATTTTGGAAGCCGGGAGACCGGATATCGAGATCTATGTAGTCGTTGCTACAACGAGGAAGTAGCGCGCCTGGGCGGCTTGAAGTTCGAGCATGTCGCTTTCGAGCCGGTCGATCTTTTCGATGGACGCGGGAGGAGGCATCGGTTTCATTTTGTGCTGCGCCATCTCGGATCAATGCTGATGCTGGGGGCCTACGAGGTCAGGGCCAATGAGCGCATGGGATACGAGTTCGAGGTCCATGGCGGGCCTGAAGCAGACCCATTCGAACTCATGCAACGGCTCCATAAACGGATGCGACGAGAGCTTGCGATCACTTACCTGGCCGAGACCGAGTTCGGCCTTGGCATCGCCGAAACCAAGGTCGGAGGGCAAATCACCTGCGATCCAGAAGCCGCAGATCGTCTGCCTGTTCTCGTAATCGATGGGCAAGAGGTCGATTGGGATCAGTTCGGCCGCATGCTGATGACTTTCGAGGGGTGGCGGTTCCACCTTGAAATCCAGGAGCCAAGCGAAGAGGTTTGAGCGAGAGGGAAGGGGGGCAGGGCTGATGAGTCGGCAAAAGCATCACAATCGTCGAGCTGCCACTACCCCATGGCCCAGCATCGCAAGATCGATCGCAGGTCTCTGTCAATCGGTCGCCTGCGCAAGTGGCGTTATCCGTGATGCCTCCCACCGGATCGAGCAATCAGCGTCATGATCGAGAGCGAGTTTTCCATGTTTGATCAGGACGTGCTCAGGTCCTTCGCTGGCGACAAGGCTTTCGCGCGCGGCCAGGCTTATTTCCGAGAAGGATTGGTCGAACTGCTCTCAATTGAGCCAAACAGGGTTGTGGCCCGGGTTGCCGGGACACAGGACTATGCTGCCATCGTCCTGTGGCAAGACAGCTCATTCGACGGCGAATGTACGTGCCCGGCCTTTGCGCGCGATGGCTTCTGCAAACATATGGTGGCCGCGGTGCTGGCCGCGAACGCTGCGATCGCTTGTGGAACGGCAGACA
>NZ_CCBH010000031.1:0-1625 GCF_001368935.1 Novosphingobium sp. KN65.2 | reverse complement strand
CGCCCAGCGTCCCGCTCGACCCCCACAGCAAGGGGCCAGCCCCTCGCAACGCTCCCCGGCTAACACCAAACGGAAGGTTCGGGCTGGGGGCGTTCATCTGGAACGCCGGGGCGACGGCGGCTTAGGCAGGCCGTGGCCGATTTCGTTGGATTTGGTTTTGCCGTCGCCTTCGCTCTGGCCTGTCTTGAGGGCGTCGGAGAGTCCGGCGAGCGAGCTTCCCCGCGCCGCGTTCAGGAGAGACGTTCGGCCACTTTCCGGCGTAGCTTTTCGTCCGTCGCCATGTGCGAGGCTCCCACCAACATCAGGGCCTCCAATCGCGTAAAGTTGCCCGTGGGGAGATTGTCCTTTGAATTGGAGGGCGCAATCGGCGCTGACGCGGCCGAGCTGGTTGAGCCGGTCGAACTCTCTTTCAAGCCTTTCTTGGACAGGTCCATTTTCCAATTCCTTCCGCCAGATATTTACACCGTCCATGCCTTCTAGGCGATGAACATTCGCACGATCGCGCACGTCATGGACCGCAACCGAAATCTGATCGCCAAAGCGACCTAGAAGGGCCTCTAGGCCGTCAGGCGTGCCCTCCTGAATACGCACCATCACGGCCGCGCTCGCGCCCCTGCCTAGCTCCTCAAAGCGTTGGAACGTGTGCGCAAGCGCCTCCTCTGGCCGAGGCAGCACCGCTATTACCCCGACTCTGCATCCGGCGCTCAATGCCTGTTCGACCTTGGCGATGCTCGCTTGCGGATCGACAAGCTGGCCCTCAAAGATCGCGCGCACGTCACGGCCGAGCCGGTTTCCTTCATGCAGCGCCGCATACTGGATTTCAGAGGTTTTCCCGGCCCCCGGCATCCCGGTTACGAACAGCACCAGGTTGCGGGTCGGATCGGAGCTATCGGCTACTACGCGCCGGTATTGTTCGGCCGCCAGAACGGCCGCGGCATTGTGGACGGGCGCGTTGTATCGGCCGCGGGCCTCTCTTGAGGCGGTATATTCGGGAAGCAGCTCCTTCATGGCGTCCGCACAGACGTAGCGCCCCCCGAAAGTGCCGGGTCGGGCCGCATAGTCTGTCAGGAACCGTTCGGGCGCAGCTTGCACGGCATCGACCACGCGCCGTTGCACGTCCGCGCGATCGGCGTCCGCGAACTCCAATACCCTGATAGGTTCCAATGCCATCCCGCTTCCTCTGTCAGATCCGGCATAGACGCAGGCGTCTATGAGAACCAGAACTATTTGTTGGAGCGTGGTCTAGCACGAATATAAGAAAGCCCGACACAGGGCCGGGCTTTCGCACTTTCGGACACAACGGCGGGTTGTGCGCGACCCGAAAGCAGAGTTGTTGCAGAGCCGTATCGGGCAGGCACGGCGCTGGCAAGGCGAAGGAGCTGCGCCCGCGCGATATGCCCAGCCTTTATCGTCGGCAGGCTGTTAATCATGGTGTGCAACGGAAACTTACCATTCATCGTGCAGCGCGAGATTCATGGATAGCGATCCCGGAGAAGCGCGAAGGCTGCACGCGGTTGAGAACCGCGCAATGGCGCGCCGCATTGAGGCGGAGCGTTGGAAAGCTCTATGGGATGAGGCCCACCCCGCAGCGACGGAGGCCCCGGCCCCGGACCATGCAGCTCCCG
>NZ_CCBH010000030.1:0-2792 GCF_001368935.1 Novosphingobium sp. KN65.2 | reverse complement strand
ACCTTTTTTTTCCTTCCGCCCCGCAGGCCGGGTTGATCGGTGCAGGCGGTGGCAGCTGCCACCGCCTGTCCTGGCGCAGATTGAGGCGGCAAGCCGCCGCGCTGATTTGTCGCGTTTGGGGCCTGTTCCTGCCCCCTGCCGCAAGGGCTAGACCGTCTCCGCCGCTGCGCGGCTCCGCTTGGCGACCAGGCGGGTTTCCCCGCCCTTCCTTCGCTGCGCTCCGTGCAGGGCGGGTGATCCCCCTCCCCCCTGATCGGCCCCGTTTGCGGCATTCCCCGGCCCAGCGTCGCCCGCTTTCGGCAGAAGTCGATGACCCGTCATCGCCTTCGGCTCAATTAGGAAGGGAAAGCCCATGAAAATCCGTATCTACCGCCAGACCGAGCAGGACTTTGACCGGATCGAGATCGAGGGCGCGACCTTTGAAACCATCGTCAGCCGGGCAGCGGTCGAGGGGCTTCAATGCAGCGGTTACGACAGCAATCCGAGCCAGCGGCCTGAGTTGCAGGGCGCACCGAAATTCAAGGGCGTTTGCGGTCCTATGTGGGATGGCGATGCGATCCGCTACGAGTGCAGCGCCACCTATGCGGAGTTGAGCGCATGAGCGCCGCCGCCGCGATACGCACCGCGCAGGCCGACCAGCTGGGCGACCAGATCATTGCCGCAGGCTTCGCGCCAAACGGCTTTGTGCTGGACATTAACGGGGCGCTTGATGTGCCCCGCGACTTTCCCCTTTCCGCGCCGTGGAATCTGCCGTCGCGCCTGTTTCAGTTCCCCATCGAGGTCATCCGCGCAGAGCAGGACGAGCCGCGCAAGATCGGCCTTCGCCATCCTTTGCTTGCCGCCCATCCTTTCGTGCAACACGTCGAGCGTGCGCTAGGGATCGAGATCGCCCGCGATGGCGTGACGAACCGCCACGGCTACAGCAACCGCGTTCATTCGCTCTGGCATCATGCGGTGGACCTTATCAGCGCCGGGAAATGGCGCGAATTGCTCGCCACGCAGGAGTTCACCGAGCCGCGCAATATCTTCAATGCCGTTGTCTATGGCCTTCGCTATTCGGACCACGCCGACAGGAAGGCGAGCGGCCACATCAGCACCGTCGAGGCCCGCCAGATCATGCGGGAAATGGGAGCTACCGAGCCGACCGACCGCGCCGCGTTGCTTCGCAGCTTTTCCGCGCCGTCGCCCTGCCAGCAGGAACGCGGGGCCGAGCATTGGCCGATCAATCTTCACGGACCTTGCGCCGAGGATAAGGCATGGTCTTTCATCATCGGGATCGAGGATGGTTGGTTTTCCTATGACCGTTCCGGGCATCTGCAATGGTCCCCCATGGGCCGCGACCGTTACGCGGCAGGCGATAGCGCCAGCTTTACCGAGGCGAGCGGCCAGACCGCTTTCGCCTTTTGAGGGGATCGAGCATGGCCCGCCATTGCATCCGCGAACCTCGCTACGTTCCCCCGGTGCAGCGCATCGGGGAGCAACCCGACTTGTTCGGTGGACCGACCCTTAGCCACGTTGCCGAGCGCCAAGGACCGCCGAAAGGATGGCAGCGCCAATTGCAGAAATGGGGCCGCTGCACCGTCATTGCCGATCTTGAGGCAGCGCCGCCGTCTGTCATCGACCCTCCCCCGTCCCCGTCTCCGGTTTTCCTTGTCGCTTGCGTTGCTGCGAAGCTGGACCGCCCCGCCCCGGCGCGCGATCTTTACGCATCGCCATGGTTCCAGAAGGCCCGTGCCTATGTCGAACGACAGGGCGGCGCATGGTTCATCCTGTCAGCAAAGCATGGCCTGATCGCCCCGGAAACCGTCATCGCGCCCTATGACGAAACGCTAGGCGCGATGAAGGCAGGCGCGCGCCGCCTTTGGGGCGCGCGCGTGATCGAAGCAATGGCCGAGCAGATCGACGCCGCCGCGCCGCTGATCGTTCTCGCAGGCCGCAACTATCGCGATCCCCTTTGGCCGCAGATCGAACGGCGCGCATCGGTTCCGATGGAGGGGCTTGGAATCGGTCAGCAGCTCGCTTGGTTGAGCGACAACTGAGAGCGAGAATTGTCGCGGTCCATGCGCAACTTCGCACGATGCGCTTGGGGGCATCTGTTTGTCGCGCCGCCCTTTCAATCTATCCAACGCCATTTGGCGTTGTGAGTTTGAGGATTATAGGCCCAGCAACGGCCCAAGCCCCCCGGTAGGGCCGCCCACTCTCGGCAAGCGCAAATGGCGTAGTTTGCGCTTGCCGGGAGACCAGTTGCCCTCTCTATATGGCAAGGTGACTGCCCTCTCACCGACAGCGCCCTTGTGGACCCAAGATCAGGCCATCGCCTATGAGGCGGCCCTTGAGGCCATCAACGACGTTATCGCCGGTTACAGTGAGCAGATCGCGCTCGAGCATGGTTGCGTAGCGCCGAACGCGGCGCGGATCGCTTGGCTCGAAATGCGGACGGATCAGGCATCGGCCACCGGCCATGCGCTCAATGTGGTGGATGATGAGAATGTCCGGCAAACGCTGCTGGAATACAGCGCGATCGTTCGGGCGCGAGACGGCGCAGGGTGAAGGTCCGCTCGATGGGCGGGCGTTAGTTTGTTAAATCCCCCCGTCAGTGTCTTCCTAGCATGAGGGCTGCACCAGGCCGCATCAAGGATCGGCGGTTCCCCCAATTTGCTGCGCAAATCGGCTCCCCCACCGCCCGCTAGCGCGGCCGCTTCGCGGTCCCTGACCCGACCCGGCGCTGCCCTCCCCTTGGCCTTGCCAATTCCGGCAACAAGGAGGTTGTTATGGCTCTGTTGCAAAAATCG
>NZ_CCBH010000029.1:0-6588 GCF_001368935.1 Novosphingobium sp. KN65.2 | reverse complement strand
GAACTTTTGAATCGGGCTCTTAGGCTCGGCGAAGGCCCGCGGGGGATCTGACCGGAAAGGAGACTCCCATGCCACAGATCGACAAGGAGCGCGTCGTCGCCCTCCTGAACAGCATTCTTGAGCAGGAACTGGCAGGCGTCGTTCGCTATACGCACTATTCGTTCCTCGTCTTCGGTTTTGGCCGCATCCCGATCGTTTCGTGGTTGCGCAGTCAGGCCGACGAGTCCCTGCTGCATGCTCAGGAAGCAGGCGAAATGGTGACCCTTCTGGGAAGTCATCCTTCGCTGCGGATCGGGCCGTTGCTGGAGAGCCACGAACACGACATCGGCGCGATCCTGCGCGAATCCCTCGCCGCGGAAGGTGAGGCGCTGAAGCTTTATCGGCAATTGCTCGGGGCGGTGGATGGAAAGTCCGTTACGCTGGAAGAATATGCGCGCAAGATGATCTACTGCGAGGAAGTCCACGCCAGCGAAGTGGACAAGATGCTGCGCAAACCCGGCGATATCGATGCGTTCGCGGAGGAGGAGATCGCTTAGGTCCTTCGCGCCATTGATGCGCCCCCGCGCACACTTGCTCCTAGCTTGCGGTGGATTTTTCGATCGCTCGGCGCGCGGTGCCGCCCTGCAGGGCCCAGCGCAGCAAGACCTGCGCGCCTTGGGCGCCGCTTCGCACCAAGAGCCGTTCCGGCCCCTGAAGTGCAAGGTGGTGCATGCGGGCCGCCCAGCCGGGAAGCAGGTCGATTGCCGCCTTGCTGCTGACGGTGCGAAACAGCCGGGGAGCGAGCCGGGACGGGCGGGGAGACAGAAGTGCACGGGCCACTTCGCGCGTTCGCAAGTCGAAACGCATTTGCGGGCGCATATTCTCGTAATAAAGCTCGCACTGGTTGAGGCTGACCGGAACGGCGATCGCCCCCAGCCTGCGGGCAATCTCCGACATTTCCTGAAGGTATCTGTCCCGATCGGCGAAGGACAGGAAGGGGTCGCGATAGCGCACATAGGCGCGCAGGAAGCTGGTTGCCGAGGTGACATGAACCCAGGTCACCAATTCAGGGTCGCGCGCGCTATAGGGCGTGCCGTCGGGCAGGTGTCCCCGGACGCAATCGTGGATGGCATTGATCCGTTCGATCAGCGCACTGGCGTGAGGAGTCGAGCCATATGTCGTTCCGGAAACGAACTGTGCCGTCCGACGTAACCGCCCCAAGGGATCCTCACGAAAATTGGAGTGATCCCAGACGCCTGCAAGCACCCGGGGGTGGAGCATCTGGAGCAGCAGCGCAGACAGGCCACCGATCATCATCGTCATGAAATCGCTGTGAACCCGCCATGTCACCGAGGATGGGCCGAAGAGCCCATGGTCTCCGGCTGCCCGCTCACTGTCGATCGCGCCCGAACCGGAACCGATAAGGGCATGGACTTGTCCGGCGATCGATCTGCGAATGCGGTCCATGCCCCCAAGATAGGGGTGTGTGCCCCGGAATTTAAGCTGGGCGGGCCTGTTGCACTCTCTTCTGCGCTGCCACTTCGGACGGGGGATCGGTAAATCCGGTCAAAGATGGCGGGGCCTGCTGGCTCGCTACGCGCTCAGGGGCTAGGGTCTGCCCATGGATGATCTGTTTTCCGATCGCGCCGTGCGCGACCAGACCTTGTCGCGACCCGATCTAGAGGCGATGCAGGGGACTGAGCAGGTCCTCATCGAATGCGAGCTTGAGGAAGTTGATCTTTCCGGGCTCGACCTTTCGCGATGGACGTTCGAGCGCTGCACTCTGCGCCATGCCGACGTTACAAGCGCCAATCTCGAAGGCACCGTCTGGCAATCGTGCCGCGGCGCCTTTGCCAATTTCCTTGCCAGTGACCTTAGTGATGCGCGGTTCGTCGCCTGCGATTTCAACAACGCGACCTTCAAGCGCGCGAACCTGCAGTCCGCGCGGTTCGAGCGTTGCAAGCTGACCGGTGCCGACCTGAGCGAATTGCGCGGTATCGATATCGCTTTCGAGGAAACCCTGCTCGTAAACGCGATCCTGACCGGGCATTCGTTTCGCAGAGCCAACCTCACACGGACCGATTTCTCGCAGGCGGATCTGCGCAAGTGCGATTTCCGGCAGGCGCACTTTGCCGAATGCAGCCTTCGTGAAGCGAGCATGGAGGGCGCGCGTTTCGACGGAGCCGACTTGCGCGGAGCCGATCTGGGCGGTGTGCGTCTGGTCGATGCCAGCCTGTTTCGCGGCGCGACGATATCGCGTGAGCAGGCAGGCCAACTGCTGGGCGAGTTGGGCCTCAACGTTCGATAGAAATGCGCGCCCGGCGATTGCCGATAATGAAGCGGGTTCGAGAAGAAGGGACCCCTTCACGAACCCGCTCCACGTTCCCTGGAACACGCCCACCCACCGGCAGACATGACCCAGGGAGGGTCACCTCGTCAAAACTGTGACTGCTGGCCCCCGCCAGACGGTCTTGCTCCCCCCAATTTGCGAGCAAGATCGCTATCGACGTGATTATGAGTTCTTTTTGATGCGATGCAACAATTAAAATGGATTTCTATTAATATAGGAAAAAGTTGAAAAGTTGTTCAGGTTGTGAGTCGCATTAAATTGCGTGCTTCAATTCGAGAGCTTTCCAAAGTTAACCGCCTCCGTCATTCATAGGGTCCAGGGTATCGTCGATGCTACGGAGAACGCCTGCAATCGGTGCGCGGATAAGCATAATTATAGAATAAATTCAGTAATATAATGGGTTCGTGGCCAGTTGTTCGAAGCGCGTTTGTACGCCCAGGATGCAAAGCGAAGGGGCTCGGTACTTCAGCAGCGTCTCGAGGTCCGTTTTAACTGCTGGGTGACCCGATTGGCGTGCCTGTCGCTCGCTTCAGCTCGTCTTCCATGATTTTGCGCATGGCGAATTTTTGCGCCTTGCCGGTGACGGTCATCTCGAAGCGCTCGACGACTCGCACGTAGCGAGGGACCTTGAAGTGGGCGATGCGTCCCTTGCAGTGGTCCAGCACACATTGCGTGGTCAGCTCTGCGTCCGGTCTGGCGATGATCCAGGCGCAGACTTCTTCGCCATACTTCTCATCTTCGACGCCAAAGACCTGGACATCGAGGATCAGGGGGTGGGTGAGCAGGAATTCCTCGATCTCCCGGGGGTAAATGTTCTCGCCGCCGCGGATGATCATGTCCTTAATGCGCCCGGTGATGCGCACATATCCGTTTGCATCCATCACCGCGAGGTCGCCCGAATGCATCCAGCCCTCGGCGTCGATCGCCTCGGCCGTGCGCTCGGGATCTTCCCAGTATCCGCGCATCACGGCATATCCCCGCGAACAGTACTCTCCCTGTTCGCCGATCGGCAGGGTCTGGCCGTCCAGCCCGATGATCCGCGCTTCGGCATGAGGATGAACGCGACCGACCGAAGCAACGCGTTCCTCGACCGGATCGTCCGTCGCCGTCTGCGTGGTAAGGGGGCTGGTCTCGGTCATGCCGTAGCCGATCGTGACTTCGCGCATGTTGAGCTGCCCCATGACTTCGCGCATGAGGCTGACCGGGCAGGTCGCGCCTGCCATGATGCCCGTGCGCAGGCTCGAGACGTCGAAGGTGCCGAACCCGGAATGGTTGAGCACGGCAATGAACATCGTCGGCACGCCGTAGAGTGCCGTGCAGCCTTCCTCTGCCACTGCGGCGAGAACCTTTCCGGGTTCGAAGGCCTCGTCGGGATAGACCATCGCCGCGCCGCTGGTGAGGGCAGCGAGGTTGCCGAGCACCATCCCGAAGCAGTGGTAGAGCGGGACCGGAATGCAGATCCGATCCCTGGGCGAGAGGTGAATCGTGCGGCCGGCGAAGTATCCGTTGTTGAGGATGTTACGATGAGTGAGCGTGGCGCCCTTCGGGAATCCGGTGGTACCGCTGGTGAACTGGATGTTGATCGCATCGTTCCGATCGATTGCACTGGCGGCCTGCACCAGCAGATCTGCGTCAGGTTCGGCGCGCAGGTCTGACCACGGCTCGAAGCCCTCGAAGCGCTCCTCGCCAAGTGAAACAACGTGACTCAAGGTCGGCAGGCGTTCTCCGCCCAGTTCGCGCAGCATCGCGATGTAGTCGCTCGACTTGAACCGGGCAGCGGTCACCAGCATCGAGCAGCCGACCTTGTTGAGCGCATATTCGACTTCGGAGAGGCGGTAGGCGGGGTTGATATTGACCAGGATCGCGCCGATCCGCGCCGTCGCAAACTGGATCACGGTCCATTCGGCGCAATTGGGCGCCCAGATGCCCACGCGCTCGCCCTTGCGCACGCCGCGGCGCAGCAGCCCGGTGGCAATGCGATCGACCTCCTCGTCAAGCTCCTGCCAGGTGTAGCGCAGTCCCTGATGGCGCGAGACGAGGGCAAGCCCTGTGCCCCACCGGTGGGCGGCATCGCGCAGCGCCTCGCCGATGGTCGTTTCAAGCAGCGGTGTGTCAACCGGTCCTTTGGCGTAACTCATCCCGTTCATCGTGCAATGTTCACAACCTTGAGCTGGGTATATTCGGCAAGCCCTTCGGCCGATTGCTCGACGCCGAGCCCGGAACTGCGGAAGCCGGCCATCGGAATGTGCGGGCCGATCGCAATATGCTGATTGACCCAGACCTGTCCGCTGTCGATCCGTCCGGCAATCTCGGCGGCCTTCGAAACGTCCTGGGACCACACCGATCCGCCGAGCCCGTACTCGCTGGCATTGGCACGCGTCACGACATCGTCGATGTCGCGGAAGGCTATGACCGGCAGGATCGGACCGAACTGTTCCTCGTCGACTATGCGGTCTCCGTCGTGCACGTCGCGCACGATTGTCGGTTCGATGAAGTAGCCTTCGCGGTCGAGCACCTTGCCACCGGCGATGATCCGGCCTTCCTTGCGCGCGGTTTCGAGGAAGTCCTTGACCTTCTCGAACTGCTGGCGGTTCTGGATCGGGCCGATCCGCGTGCCCTGCTTGAGACCGTCATCGACGACGGCTTCCTCGGCGAGCCGGGCAAGTTCGTCGCACATGGCATCGTAGATGGCCTCATGAACGTAGGCGCGCTTGATCGCGAGGCAGACCTGGCCGCAGTTGAGAAAAGCGTTGCCGAAGATCGCCTGCGCTGTTGCGCGCACATCGACATCCTCGAGCACGATGGCCGGATCGTTGCCGCCCAGTTCCAGGGTAACGCGTTTGAGGCCAGCTGCACTGCTGGCGAGGATGGCCTTTCCGGTGCCCGTCGATCCGGTAAAGCCGATCTTGGCGACATCCGGATGTGCGGTGAGGTGCGGGCCAAGATCGTTGGCATCGGTGATGATGTTGACGACGCCGGCCGGGAACACGTCACGGCACAGCGCGCCAAGCATCAGTGCACAGACGGGCGTCGTCGGCGCTGGCTTGAGCACGATGCAATTGCCGGCGAGCACGGCCGGGCCGATCTTCCAGCAGGCGAGCAGCAGCGGGAAGTTCCATGCGGTGATGCCCACGACCACGCCCAGCGGCTTGTGCTGGACCGCGATGTAGCCCTTCTCGTCGTCCTGGATGATCCGGTCGGGCAGTTCGAGCGTCGCGTAGTGGCGCAGGTAGCCTTCGGCCCATCCGACTTCTCCCTGCGCTTCGGCAAGTGGCTTGCCCTGTTCGAGCGTGAGCGCTCGGGCCAGTTCGTCCGCGTTGGCGGCAATCGCGTCGGCGAGCTTCAGGATGCAGGCGAGACGTTCTTCGAAAGGCGTCTCGCCCCAGCCGGCCAGGGCGGCCTTGGCTGCTGCAATGGCTTCGTCAGCCTGCGCTTGCGAGGCCCGGGGAACTGCGGCGAACGGCTCCCCGGTTGCAGGATTGACGACGTCGAGCGTTGCGTCGCCGGCGACGAGTTCGCCGCCGATCAACATGCGATAGTCAGCCATCTATGTCCTCTCCCTGGACGGTGTCCGTCTCAGAATTTCATGCCGACACTGGCGCCGTAAGTGCGCGGTGTGCCGATGTGGTTATAGTCGAATCCGAAGCCGGCCAGAAGGTCGACGCGGGATGTGAAATAGAGCTTGTTGGTCAGGTTCTTGCCCCAGATGGAGGCGGTCCAGCGACCATCGGCGGTCTCGAAGTCGAGGTGTGCGCCGAGGATGGCATAGCCCGACTGCTGCAGGCGCGGCACGTTGATGACCTCGAAATACTGCGACGACTGGTAGGCCATTTCCGGGTGGAGGCTAAGCTTGCCGGTATCGTTGTCCATCACTGTCAGGTCGAGGCTGGCATTGAAGGTCAGGCTGGGCGCGTTCGACAGCCGGTTGCCGTCGACGACGGTCCCGCTCACCGTGCCGTCGATGATCTTGCTCGACAGCAGACCGACGCCCGAATGGAGCGAGATCATGTCGTTGGCGCGCACGGTCAGCTCCGCCTCGGCGCCATAGATCCGCGACTTGGGAATGTTGAGCAGCGTCTGCGCCGCAGTCGACGGATCGACGTTGATGAACTGCTGGTTGCGGTAATCGTAGTAGAACGCGGCCATGTTGAGCGTGACGCTCCGTCCGGCGAACTGCGTCTTGGCGCCAACTTCGTAGGATGTAACCTTCTCCGCCTTGGCGACCGAAAGCTCGGAAGGTGTCCGGCGTCAGCGCCCAT
>NZ_CCBH010000028.1:0-1529 GCF_001368935.1 Novosphingobium sp. KN65.2 | reverse complement strand
GGCAGTTGCCACCGGGGGGAACACCAAGGGCACCCGCCCTTTCGTTCCCGAAGCATAATCGACAGGACCGGGTTGCACGCCAAGTTCGGCCAGTTCCCCCGCGCCCCCCCCCCCCGGGGCCTCCCTAGACGCGCCGCCCGCACCACTCCCATCGATTTTGCTTCCCCCTCCCCATCCCGCGCTTCGCCAGCGGGTCAGAGCCGCAGGCCGCAGGCAGCGGCTTCGCCTAAAGGAGTGAGGAAAATGGAAGCGACAACTGACCAGATCGCCACCATCGCGGCGCTGAACGACATTGCGCGGCGAACGATGGGTGTGACTTGTCGCACCGTGATTACGCAAGGCATCGCGGCGCTGGACGAGAACACGCAGTCCGACATTCTCAAGATGATCGAGGGCTTTGAGGATTTCACACCCGACAACGACCCGCACGGCGAGCATGACGCCGGTTTCCTTTATCGTGATGTGATCGGCCAATGGCATACCCGCTGGACTGACGACAGCACGCGCCCAGCCCTCTCGGTCATGTGGAAGTTCGACTATTACGACCGCGATCTTGAATTTGGCAGCGCCGAACCGTGGAATCCCGATGCCACAACCCGCGTGCTCACCATTCTCCTAACCAGTGAATATTGAGGGAGGCCATCATGACCAAATCGCCCCCGGTTATCGAGCTTAGCTGGCGTGATGAGAATTATGGTTCCGTCTGCGCCGTCGCCGCTTTCCGCAACTATGCGGGCACACTGGATTGGAGCGACCGCACCCACCAGCGGTTTCGCGGATGCCTGAAACGTGCAGGCTTCGCGTTCCATTGGGGGCGATGCAGCTATATCGCCACCAGCGGCACCCGCGAAGAGAGGCAGCACGCCCTTTGTGACGAGCTGGCCCGCGCAGGATTCCAGATCGACAGCGGCGACGTGAGGGCAGAGGCATGAACCGCGAACGCCGCAAGCAGATCGCCGCCGCCCGCGTGCTGATCGACAAGGGCAAAGCCCTGTTGGATGAGGCGCGCGACATGCTTGAAACCGTCAAGGATGACGAACAGGCCGCCCGCGAGAATCTACCACCCAGCCTTGAGGACAGCGAACGTGCGCAGGCGATGGACGCCGCAGTTTCCGAACTGGAAAGCGCGATTTCAGCCCTTGAAGACTTCGACGCCGACGAGATCGGCACAAACCTCGACACCGCCAGCGAATAGGAAGGATTGACCATGCAACCCATGCGCCACCTAGATCGAGACACGCGCCGCGCCCGCCTTCTGGCGGCGCGCACGCGCCCCGTCGGCGGCATCAACCGGCGCGGCATCTTCACCGGCCATTGGGACGGCGGCGATGTTGTGCGCCAGTTTCGCGGCGACAACGGATCATGGATCGGCCTTGCCGCCTACAAGGCGAAAGAAGAGCCGGAGCCGCAGCCATGAAAATCAGCAACACGGCGAGCGCCGTTCGCGTCACCCTCTCGCCTACCGAGATCAGCGATTTGCAATTTGTGATCGAGGCGGCCGAGCGCGCGGGGCATTATATGCCCGCGCG
>NZ_CCBH010000027.1:0-322 GCF_001368935.1 Novosphingobium sp. KN65.2 | reverse complement strand
TGTCCGGCGTCAGCGCCCATGGCACAGATTAGGGGTTGAGATTTAAGGAGGGTTTGGGCTTCGTCGTAGTGACGAAGGAACGAAGATGAAGCCCAAACCCTCCTTGCGAAAATCGCCAGCAAAGGCCTCTGCCGAAGCCGTGGTGAAAGACATTCGCCGACAGACGCGGCGGCATTTCTCGGCCGAGGACAAGATCCGCATCGTGCTCGACGGATTGCGCGGCGAGGACAGCATCGCCGAGCTGTGTCGGCGTGAAGGCATCGCCCAGAGCCTCTACTACACCTGGTCGAAAGAGTTCATGGAGGCCGGCAAACGCCGGCTC
>NZ_CCBH010000026.1:0-897 GCF_001368935.1 Novosphingobium sp. KN65.2 | reverse complement strand
CTCACAGCATCGGCCTCGGCGCAAATGGCAGCGAGGGCTTGCATCAGCGGTCGGGCGGCGTCGGCGAGTTGGCACGTCTCCCGATGATCTCGGTGCCCGTCCTCCAGTGCTGATGCGAACTGACCGGCGAGATTGGACAGGCTGGAAATCGTGTGCAGGTCGTTCGCGGCCTCGGACTGCAGCGGCGTGATCTTCACACCATAGAGCGCGAAAACCTCGTCCAGCGCTGTCGGATCGAATACCAGGCTGTTGAGCGCCGTGTGCAGTTCCGGGACCGTTTCGCCGGTCAACGTGCGGTTCACGGTCTTCGCGTCGATGTCGATGGCATCGGCAAACGCACCTTTGCGGTTTGCCGTGGCCCGGGCCCACCCGATCGCTAGTTTCGCGGACACCTGTGCCTTAGTGAACACAGAAATACGGCGGACATGGTTGGTCTTCTCAGGCATCAATGCCCCCATGAAAGGAGTGATCTGGAAAATTGCCCGAGGTGGTCTGAAAAGCAGGGCAATGAGCGTTGCGCCGCACCACCCCGGGCAGGTTCACGTCGACGAGAGGGGACGCGCCGACAGGGAAGGAATGGCCGGCGCGCACGTTGCGCACGTCACCGGCCGCGCGACCCGAACGGCTCGGGTTTGTCTCGGTTGTTTCGGAAAGGCCCCCCATTTCCCGGTCTACTTATCGACCGAGCGCGAGGTAGATGGGCCATGTGGCCAAGAACGAAATGTCGGCGATCCACCCCCGGCTGCGCGTCTCAAGAACCATGTAGACGCCGGCAGACAGCCACACGGAACTGATGAGCCAGCCATACGGGACGGTGAGCGCCAACACGGCGAGGAACGCGTAGATCGCGATTGTGAGAACGAGTTCGCGCATTCAGACCTCCACCGGTTCGAGAAG
>NZ_CCBH010000025.1:0-938 GCF_001368935.1 Novosphingobium sp. KN65.2 | reverse complement strand
GGGCCCCCCGCGCCCCCCCCCTTCCCGGCCTGCGCCGGGGCCTCCTGCAAAACGCGATCGGCGGTGCCGCGCCGGATCAGAGGCCGAACCGGATCAGGAATGCCACGCCCACCATTGCGGCCAATAGCAACTGTGACCCGAGGGCGAAAATCCAATAGCCTTGGAAGTCGCCTTTGTTCGCTGCGTGCAGTCCGCCGACCATGCCGAGCGCTGGCAGGAACCAAAGCATGGACCAGACAGTAGGCCAACCCGCGAGGCTGGCGATGACCGCGAAGCCGATGAGTATAAAAATACCCTTGTCGCTGATTTCCTGATGAAAGTGCATCCGGTCGATTTCAGCGTTTATCTGATCCCAGCTCTTTTCCATGACAGTTCCCTTCATTGGAAGAACAGGGCTTATCATTGTGTGGTTGCCGGCGCGAGCTTTGCGGCCCGATAGCGGCCATTCCAGCGGGTTAGTTCCTTGCCAGCTAGAGGGCCATCGGCCCTGTTGTCGGAAATTTCTACATGTCTTTCATGTCATATATGCACTGCATGTCCTGCATATCGTTTATGCAATGCGCTTCTTGAAGGTGAAGAAGGGGCAAAGGGGGGAAGTCTCCCCCTGAGTTCGAGCCGCGTTCCGCGTCTCGCCCTACCCCCTCTACGGGGGGAAATCCCCCCGTAACGCCCCCCGTCAGGGGCGAGATCCGATGCTCGGAACCACCCCTGACACTTTATCTGTCGCGTCGATCGAAATTCTCCCATCCCTTGCAACCAGGTCAACGGCCGTTCCCTGTCAGATGACGCCGCCAAGGCGGCGGATTTGTCCGCTTGGTCGGGGAAAGGGACGCTCGGCTCCCTCTCCCCAGCAACGGGAATAGACGGGCCGTGGCTCATTCCGGCTGCGCCTCCACTGCGCCCGCTCCACCCCGTCGATTCCCGCTGCCCCCCTCTCC
>NZ_CCBH010000024.1:0-12467 GCF_001368935.1 Novosphingobium sp. KN65.2 | reverse complement strand
ACCCACCCGCAGCTGCTGCCTTTCACCGGGGACTGCAATGCGGGCTATCGCACTTATGGCGACAATGTGAACGTCAATCTCGTGCCCTTCGGGATCATGAGCCCCCACATTGCCGAAGGGCAGGGCGAGCAGTGGATCGTCGACGAATTCGCCAAGTACAACGGGCGCTCATCGGACAATTACGATCCTGAAGCGGACCCAATGGCGATCACGGTTCCCGAGGGGAAAACCGCGCGTGAGGCCCTCGGGGAGGCGATGCGTGCGGTTTATACCGACCAGACCGGATACGATCATGCAGACGCCAGCGACTGCGAATTGCTGGATGGTCTCGTCTATAACGTCTTCCCGAACTTCGCGCCGTGGGGCGGTTTCATGCCGAACATCGTCTATCGCTGGTTTCCGGGAGAGACGCCCGATACCTGCGTGATGGAAGTGCGCATTCTTGCCCGCGTCAAGAAGGGCGAGCCGATGCCGCACGGCGCTCTGCTCAGGTACCTCACGCTCGACCAGAAATGGACCGAGGCACCTGAGCTGGGAATGCTGGGAGAGGTTTTCGAACAGGACATGGAGAACCTGCCGTATGTCCAGGCAGGGCTGAAGGCTTCGAAGACGGGCGAGGTGAACTACGCCAACTACCAGGAAATACGCATTCGGCAATTCCAGGACACGATGACGAAGTACGTGGCGGGAGAGCCCGGCGACAGGGCCTGATCACGTGCCGAAGAGGAAGAGGAGGAGGCAAGATGATCTCAATGAGCAGGCTGGCGGCGAGGCCGCGACCGTCATCGGTGATCGAGGTCGAATTCAGGCGCGTGCGCTCGCCTGTAGGCGAGCTGACCCTGGCCGAACTCGATGCCGTGCGGATTTCCGGTGAGAGCGACATCCGCCCTGCCGCCGAATTCCTGCGTGACCTTGCGGCGGCCAAGGGGCTGCGCGTCGCGTGTGCGCATGACCTGACGGACAAGCGAACGCCCGTGGATGCGGCGGGCAACGTGCTGGCCCGGGATGTCTTCGGCTGGGGCGGCGACGAGGAAGTCTGGTGGCGCAATTCGCGCATCGCCCTGCAATCGCCGATCACGATGGCCTGTCGGTTCGAGACCGAACCCTTCTGGGTCAATGCCGAGGGCTTCCATGCGCACGCGGCGAACCATTATCTCGACGCGATCGACCTTGTCGATTTCGCGGCGCGGGCCCTGACCAGCGCTGCTATCGTGGTGCCGGTCCACATGGCGTTCGGCCAGATCGGCGTCGTCTGCCTGACGCCGCAGGACCAGTCGCGCACGGACCTGTCCGATATCTTCGCCGCCCACGGCGACATGCTGGCGATCTATTCGCGGCTCTTCGTGACGACTTACGTCAAGTTGATGGGCGGGGCGAGAGCGCTGCCTTCGGGCGCATTGCTGTCGAAGCGAGAAGTCGAGTGCCTGCGCTGGGCTGCGCTGGGCAAGACGGACCTGGAAATCGGCATGATCATCTCGCGCTCGCGCGCGACCGTGCGGTTCCACATCCACAATGCTTCGCTCAAGCTCAACGCGGTGAACCGTTGCCAGACTCTCTTCAAGGCTTCGCAACTGGGCTACATTACCCTGGGGTGAGGCCGTATTAAAGGCTGCGTGCGGCCATGTGCCCCTCGCGGATCGCGGTCTGCAGGTAGCGCGGGCTGCGCACGTCTCCCACCGCGATCACGGGGAAGGGGGCATCGGCCAACCCGTCGATCAGGTCGCGGTTGGGTGCATTGTGCGAGACGAACACGACCGTATCGGCATCGACATGGAATGCGCCGCCGCCGAAGCGGTGCCGCACCTCCACGCCTCCGTCGCCTACCGAAAGCAATTCGCCATAGGTGATTAGGCGCAGGTTTCCGTCTGCGGCCAGCCGTTCGAGCGCGGCTTCATCGCTGAGTGCCGGTTCCAGGCCGGGAGCGAAGGACTTGTGCGGCGTGACGAAGGTTACTGCCAGGCCCCTGGCGACGAGGTATTCTGCGGCTGCGACCGCCTCGTAGTGCCCGGTATCGTCGAACACGACGGCGCGGCTGCCCCAGTTGCGGTTGCTGCCCTCGGTCAGCACTTCGTGGCTGGAGACGACGGAAGCATGATCCATGCCCCTGGCCATGAGGTCCGGCGAGCGATGCTGCGCGCCATCGAGCCGAGGCAACGAGCCGGTTGCCACGATGACGGCATCGGGTGCGTAGTCCGCGATGTCCTCGGCATCGACGTAGGTCGACAGGCGGATGTCGACGCCGCAGCGCCGGACCTCCCGTTCCAGCCAATGGACGATATCGGCGATCCCTGCGCGTCTCGGTGCCAGTGCGGCGATATTGACTGCACCGCCCAGGTGCGGAGAGGCTTCGGCCAGTACGACCGTGTGTCCGCGCATGGCGGCGACCCGGGCGGCTTCGAGTCCGGACGGACCGCCGCCGACGACCAGCACCCGGCGCGGGTTCTCCGAAGGTCCGATGAGATCCTCCGATAGCGTGGCCTCCAGCCCGACCGCGACATTGACGGTGCAACCGATCTGTCCGCCTGTGAGCAGGCCGCCAATGCAACCGTGGTTGCAGCCGATGCAGGGGCGCACGTCATCTGTGCGTCCTTCGATGGTTTTGCGCACGATGGCAGGATCGGCGATGTGCGCGCGGGTCATGCCGACAAGGTCGCCATCGCCTTCGCGGATCACCTGTTCGGCTTCCTCAAGGGTGCGGAAGCGCCCCGTGACGATGACCGGGACCTTGCTGGCATGGGCAGCCGGACGATCGCCCTCCAGTTCGTAGCCGGCCGGCTCGTGCATGGCCCCGATGATCTTGTGCGGATTGTAGTCGGTGCCCGAGGAGAGGTTCAGGAAGTCGATCAGGCCCCTGTCTGCAAAGTGGTCGGCGATGCATTTGATGTCCTCGGGCGAAAGTCCGCCTTCGAACGGCTCGCTGCTCAGGCGGACGCCCAGGGCCATGGTCTCGGGGATTGCCGCACGGACCGCTTCGAGCAGCCTGACCGGAAGGCGCATGCGGTTCTCGAAGCTGCCGCCGTAGGCATCCTTCCGCCGGTTGTAGAGCGGCGAGAGGAACTGCTGCAGGAGATAGCCGTGTGCCATGTGCAGTTCCACGCCGTCGAGTCCGCCATCGGCGCAGTCCCGTGCCGCCCTGACGTAGCATTCGACGAGGAAATCCATCTGCGCGAGGCTCATCGCCTGAGACGGGATGCCGACCATGGCTCCGACGCTGTCCGACGAGGACAAGGGAGGTGAACCGTCCAGTTCAGGAATCTCGTTGCCGAGGTGGCCGATTTGCTGGAAGATCTTCATGCCATACGGCGCGCACAGCGCCACGAGATCCCGGTAGCCTTCAACGAGGCCCGGCGCGCCGGAGACGAGGAAGGGATAGGCGCTGGTGCCCACGGCCAATGCTTCGATGATGGTCAGTCCCACGCCGCCCCTGGCGCGCTCGACGTGATAGGCGATCAGGGCAGGATTCATCGTGCCCTTGCCGATCCCGGTACCATGCCCGGTGCGAACCACGCGGTTCGGGATATGGATAGGCCCGATCGCGATCGGCGACAGGACGCGTGAAAGGTTGGCGGGCGCGTTTTCGACCGGATGCATGAACCCTCTCCCTTCGTTGCAGCACCCGCTTTTCGTGGGGCCTTGCCGCAGTGTTCAGTTGAGGGGAGGAGCAAAGTTCGTGCAACCTGCCAAATGACTAGTCGAAGCGCATGGACGCCGACGTCAGCTGGCAGGAAGCCTTGGGAAAGGAGTTGGCTTGGCCCTGTGTGCGGCGGGTCAGGCTGAAATCGACTGGACCCGCAAGTGGTCGCTTACATCGATGACCGTCAGTGAATTGCCTTCCAGTCGGTCGAGATCGCCAAAGGCCTTTTCGATGGCTGCGCGCTTTTCCAGGATCAGGCGCGCGACGCCCTCGGTCAGGCCGCCTTCATCGCCGACACGCCCCAATGCGGCCGCGATGTCGGCTATGATGGCGCTGGAGGGCTCGTGGTGGAGATTGCCCTTTTCGTCCCTGTAGGCTTCGATAACGGATGCCATAATCTGCTCCTCGCCATGGCCCGCGCAATGTCATGGCGAGCCGGGTTCAACACGGATATTGGCAACCCTCGCGGCGGGAGAATCGTTCGTCTCACGCAGAGGTCAGAATAGCGCAAAAGAGCCGGAAGAGTCAGCTTTTGCGACGAGCTGACGGTCCCACTTGCATTCCCCAATCCTTTCAGGGGGCTACTGTAGCGGCCGTCGTGAAACGGCCGAATGTGTGACCGAAATGGGACGATCCTGCGCTGCGATCACACCACGAAGGCGATCCAGGCGACGAGGCTTGCGGCAGGTACGAAGAAAGCCTGCGCGAGCACGGTTCCGGCAAGGCGGCTGAAGCTGATCCAGATGATCGTGCGGCGAAACAGCGGATCGCTGACCCGGCCTTCCACGACATCGTCGGTCATCACCGAGAGCTGCGGATCGATCAGGGCGAAGAGCAGGATCGTCGCAAAGCCATTGATCACTGCAGACAGCTGCGAGGCGGTGACGCGATATTGCGGATTGAGGTATCCGGCATAGAGCGAGGCGAGCACACCGACCGTGATAAGCGCCTGGGCCAGGCAGTTGGCCACCAGTACGCCCCACCCCACGCCCCGAGGTTTGGTCAGCTCGCGGATGTGCTCATAGCGCGGGGCGCGGATCGAGGTGCGGATCGAGCGCAGCCCGGCCGGCGATGCAGCGCGCAGCACCATGCGGCTGGTCGAACGATGGCGCTGGAAATAGCCGATGGCATTGACGAAGAGGCGCTGGCTGGTTGGGATCAGGGCGATGCCAATGGCCACGGCCAGCGTTGCCGACATCAGCACCATGCGAAAGTCCCCCAGCAGCGCATCGCCACCACCTGTCGCCAGCCGGTTCTCAATCCGCTTGGCAAGAAAGGGCCCCAGGAAGCTGTTCGAAGTGCGGCTGACGAGGACGAGGATGTTGAAGAGCGCAAAGCTCATCGCGATCCTGCGCGTGCGCACCCCGGCGATGCGCGCTGCGTAGGCCAGCGTTCCGATCAGGTTGATGCCTGCTGTCAGCAGACAGATGACCACGAGTTGCACGTCCATGCAGTCAAACTTTCAACTGGCCGGGCAACCCGGTCACCGGCGTCACTTCTGACCTGAGCCGTTGGGTGCCGCAAGAGTGCTGCCCGCGGAACTTGCGGATGACTTCGCTCCGGCCTCGACAGGCGTGGTCGCCTTGACGAAAAGCTGCCACGACGACAGTGCCAGGACGATGGCGAGCAAGGGCCTCAGGATCTTTTCGGGCGCGCGGGTGGACAGCATACTGCCGACGATGACCCCCGGAATGGAGCCGACGAGCAGGTTGGTCAGCAAGGTGCCGTCGACGTCTCCGATGATCCAGTGGCCGACGCCGGCAATCAGGGCGAGCGGCACGGCATGGGCGATGTCCGAGCCGACGATGCGGACCATTGGCAGGCGTGGATAGAGCATGAGCAGGACCGTTACGCCGATCGCGCCGGCACCTACCGAGGAGATCGAGACGGCAACTCCGATCGCCGCGCCCAACAGGACCGTCGCGCCGGTCACCCGGGATGTCGGTTCGAGCGGTCCACGGTCCTGCGCGAAGCGCGCAAGGCGGCTGCGGAAGATCACGGTGCAGGCGGTGATCGCAAGAAGAACCGCCAGTGAAAACAGGATGATATGTTGGCTGTAGTCGCTGACCTTGCCGAGATGGGCGATGACGGCAAGCGTCAGGATCGTGGCGGGAATGCTGCCATAGGCGAGCCTGCGCACGATCTTCCAGTCCACCGTATCGCGCCAGCCGTGCACCGTCGTACCGGTGATCTTGGTTATCGCGGCATAGAGCAGGTCGGTGCCGACCGCCGTCTGGGGGCTGACACCGAACATCAGGACCAGCAGTGGCGTCATCAGCGATCCACCGCCGACGCCGGTCATGCCGACGAGCAGGCCGACCAGAAGCCCTGCCAGGGCGTGAAGCAGATCCAGTTGATCGAGCATGTTCCAAAACCCCCCTAATTCAGGGCACGCGTGCGAATCTCTCTATCCGTTCGTCCGGTGTCCCTGGAGAGGGATTTAAACTCTACAAAATAAATAGACAAATGGAGATTCGCTTTCACGGCGTGAAGAGCAGGTTTGCCTGAAGCGGACGGTCTGCGGGCCATGGCGCAGACAAGGCAGGGCTTGCGCCCTGCCTCGTGGCGGGATGGAATGTTCGTTGTTCGCTTGCGCGCGCGGGGGGATCAGCTCTTGGGCGTTACCCAGACTTCGACGGGGGTGATGAACTTGCCGGGGGCTGGCTTGCCGACATGAACCCGGTCGGCGGTCACCTGCTCGCCGTTTTCGAGGTGGAAGGTAACCCACGGCTTGGGCATCCGCTCGAATTTCATCTTCTGGATTGCAAGTCCGGTGGTCGAATTCATGATCGTGGCAATGATACTCATGCCGGGCCGTTAGCCGTGCCGCGATTGCCGCGTCCAGTCGGTCCAGCGGGTTATCCTGTGGTTGGGATGGTCCCGCGCCCTGCTGTTTTCCTCGCAGCATATGCAAGGCCGCGGTGGCCGATTTCTGCGTTACGGCGCTTTGGGTTATGTCATGATTCTGCAAAGCCAAAGGAGGAGATGACGCGATGAGGCAGGCCGTGCGTCGTTTTTCGAGACTGGCCGCGCTCGCGCTGGTTGGTGTCGCGCTGGGCAACGCGCCGCCGCCGCCGTCGCCCGCCGACCTTTACGGCGATCTCTTCGTTGCGGTGCAGGAGCGCCGCATCTTCGATGACAACAAGACTTTCGCCGATGCCGTCCCGCGGGAGCCGCCTGCCGAGATCATGGCCGACTACAGCGCTGCGCCGCCAGTGGACGATGCGGCGCTCAAGTCTTTCGTCCTCGAACGCTTTACCGTGCCCGGGGTCAACGATATCGGCAAAACGGGCCTGCGCGCGCATATTCGCAAGCTCTGGCCCCAACTGGTTCGCCAGCCGGCACCCGTAGTCCCGGGGGAATCGCGCATCGCGTTACCGGGTCCCTATGTCGTGCCCGGTGGCCGCTTCCGCGAGATCTATTACTGGGACAGCTATTTCACCATGCTGGGCCTTGCCGCCGACGGCGAACATGCACTGGTGGAAACGATGCTCGACGATTTCACCAGCCTGATCGAGCGCTTCGGCCACATCCCGAACGGCACGCGTACTTACTATGTCAGTCGATCGCAGCCGCCCTTTTTTGCCCTGATGCTCGATTTATCGAAAGAGCCAGACGCCAAAGTGCTGGCGCGCCGCTTGCAGGCGCTGCGCATTGAATACGCGTTCTGGATGACTGGCAGTGCCTGCGCCCGGCGGCAGGGGGCTTGCCTGCGCGTCGTGCGGATGCCCGATGGCAGCCTCCTCAACCGCTATTGGGACAACCGCGACAGCCCGCGCGATGAATCCTTTGCAGAGGACAGGGCAAGCGCGAAGGCAGCGTCAGGCCGTCCTCACGGGGAGGTCTATCGCGATTTGCGCGCTGCTGCGGAAAGTGGCTGGGACTTTTCCTCGCGCTGGCTGGGTAACGGCAAGACGCTTGCCACCATACGCACGACGGATGTTGTCCCCGTCGATCTCAATGCGCTGCTATGGGCCATGGAGAGGCGCATCGCACAAGGCTGCGGCGCGGCAGGCGATGGCACTTGTGTGCAGGATTTCGCGCAGCGCGCGGATCGCCGCAAGGCGGCAATGGATCGATTTCTGTGGCAAGCGGGCGAAGGCCATTATGCCGACTGGCTGCTTGCCGAAGGACAGCCCTCGGCCACGCATTCGGCCGCGACGCTTTATCCGCTCTTCGTCGGCATGGCTTCAAGGGAACAGGCCGATGCGGTTGCCGATCTCACCCACGCGCAACTGCTGGCACCAGGTGGGCTCAGGACCACGCTGACCCGCACCGGCCAGCAATGGGATGCCCCGAACGGCTGGGCGCCGCTGCAGTGGATCGCGGTGAGCGGCCTCGATCGCAATGGCCATGGGGAGCTTGCCCGAACGATTGCCGCGCGCTGGATCGCGACTGTCGCACGCACTTATCAGGAGACGGGAAAGATGCTGGAGAAGTACGACGTGGAGGAAAGCCTGCCCGGCGGCGGCGGCGAATACCCGCTGCAGGACGGCTTCGGCTGGACGAATGGCGTCGCCAGCGCGCTGCTCGATCGTTACCCCGCGCTCGATCGCGCGGCGCCTTAGTCGGTGGCCTCATCCTTGTCGGCGTTGGCCTGCGTCATGACCTTGTAGGCGCCTTGCATCAGCGCGGTGACTTCGTCACTGCTCAGGACATATTGCGGCTCGTAGCCGAGGCCAACGCGTCCCGTGTGGCGCCACAGATCGACGTAGAGACCCTTGTTGGGGCCGAACGTCGAGAGGATATGCCGGGCAAGCCGTGCGGGTCCCACGCTGGAATAGGCGGTGCGGAAAATCGAAATGTCGACGATGTAGGGGCCGACCATCGCCCAGACGTGGCCGTTCCAGTCCGGATTGGAGGTGGCGAAGACCTGCGCTCCGTCGATGGGGTGCCGATCCCCGAAGACCGGAACGCCCTCGACTGACAGCGTGCCGGCGACGAGATAGACCGGCGCGCTGAGGCGCCCTTCCAGGCTCACGGCAAGGGCGGCGCTCATCAGGGCGCATGTACCCGGGACCGGAGGAAATACCTTGAGCAAATCGACCGCACGTGCCGACAGCGCGGCGCGATCGCTGTCCGACATCCGGTAGGCTTTGAACGCCTTGGCCGCGGGCCATCCGTGGTCGACGGATACGAGCTTTCCGAGCTGTTCGAGATTACGGGCAATCGACATGCGGGCCCCCCTAGGCGCATCGTTGCGGGGACGCCAGTGGGATCGATCGTCGCGACGCCTTCGCGCCTTTCGTCTGTCGACAAGGCGCGCATTCGCTCTGGTGCACATCGTCCTCGCTGCTAAGGGCTGTGCCCTTCACCTCACCAGATCCGCTCCGATCATTTCGGTCGGAGCGATCAAGCCGAATAGAAAGTCATGAAAACCAAGCACAGTCTCGAAGCCGCCGACGTCAAGGCGATCCTTGCCGCCGCCGAAGCCGAAGCCGTCAGGAACGGCTGGGCCGTGGCGATCGCCGTCGTGGATGACGGGGGACACCTGCTTGGCATGCTGCGCCTCGACGGAGCCTCGCCGAGTACCGCGCACATGGCCCCGGCCAAGGCGCTGACCTCGATCATGGGGAAGCGCGAGTCGAACGTCTGCGAAGATATGATCAACAACGGTCGCGTGTCGATGCTGTCGGCACCGGCCATGGGTGCGTTGCTCGAGGGCGGCGTGCCGATCGTGGTCGATGGCGATTTTGTGGGCGCAGTGGGCGTCTCCGGCGTGAAGTCCGATCAGGACGCCCAGATTGCCAAGGCGGGCATCGCCGCGATCCTCTGACGGGTCAGGTCGCGCCGGTCTCCGCCGGCGCGGCCGCTTCGAACCTGGAACCGGCGACCAGGAGCGTCAGGCCCGTTACGACCTCCCATGCAGTAATCGGGTAGATGCTGGCGCGCTCGAGCACGCCGTCTGGCAGCATGGTAATCCCACCGGTCCGGTTCACTTCGAGCAGGGCCAGACTGCCCAGTCCGAACAGGCCGAGCCCGGCACTGGCCCTGCGCCACGCTGGAGGCAGGCCAAGCCGCCGTGCGAGAATGGCCGCAGCGATCAGCGCGAGGTTTCCGCCCAGAATCGCCATGGCTGCGCCAAGCACATGGTATCGATCGATGCCTGAAGCCAGTTCGCGACTGCCGCTGTGGACCAGTCCGACCAGCACCGTTCCGCCCGAGTGAATGAGGGCTAGCGCCAGAAAGATCGCAGCCCACGGTTTCACGCCGCTTCCCGCACCGACTTTCGCCCTTCGCGCGAGCTGTGTGGCAACCACGCTCGCCGCGGCGAACAGCGCGCCGTCGAGAATGAACCCGCACCAGTTCATGACCCAGGCAAGGCCGGAGCGCAGCACGCGATCGTCGATGACATCGGCATAAGGCACGCCAAGGTCGCTGACGTAGTTGCTCGCATAGCTGTAGTTCGGGAAGGCCGCCGCGGCGATCGTCTCGGCTGACAGGTAGGACAGGCCTGCAAGGAGCCAAAGCCAGCCGGCCAGGCGCAATTGATGCGATTTACCGTTCATTTGCCATGGGTGCCCTGATCCGGCGTTCAATTCCAGTCGCATCCGGGCTGGAAGCGCCAGTTTCGGACCGGGGTGGGCATTGGTCTATGCCGCGGGCCTCAGGCTCTCCTGTTCCAGAGCCTTGCTGCTTCCTCGTGCTCCGATCGGGGCGGCCCTTCTGCGCCGCATGATCTGCACATGACGGAGAAATGCCGCGCGTACACGTGTTCGAAGTAACCTACGTCTTGTGAGCCGCAGAAAGGGCACGCTTTCAGTTCGCGGCAGGCTGGGCCGGAAAAAGGCCGCGGTTGATCGCCGGTTGCCGTCCCGCGCATGGTTCAGGCGGCCAATGCCCTTGCGAGTTCCCCCAGAAGCCGTTCACCGTCGCCGCGCCAGGCGCTGCCGTGCATGCAGGCCAGCACCTGCGGCTTGCTGGCGGCCAGCCGGGCCAGAGTAGGCCCGGTCTCGGGACCGTGGGCATAGTAGTCCATGACCCGCCGGAACGCCTCGCTGGGGCCAAGGATGTCGCCTTCGGTAAGGACTTCCTCGCCTTCGCCGGGCTGCGTGAACAGGTCGCCGCAAAACAGGGTGCGCGTGACCCTTTCGAACAGGAATCCGTTGTCCCAGCCATGGGGCACGTGTGGGGCATCGAACCACTGCACTTCCCGGCCGCCCAGATCGAGTACCTCGCGTTCTGGCAGGACCTTCGGCGCGCGGCTGGCGATGTCGCCGATCGATGTCATTGCGCCTACTGCGCTGCAAAGCGGCACGGCGTCGGGCGCGCAGGCGAGCCATTCGTTGAGCGAACCGCACTCGTCCGCTTCCATGTGGCAGAAGCCCACATAGCGAAGCCGCGAGCAGGGCATGACCTGTTCGACAGCCTCGCGTACAACCGGGAATAGCTGATGCGGGCCGGTATGGAAGAGCAGAGGCAATTGCGCCTCCACCAGGTATTGGTTGAAGGAGAAGGCGGTGTTTTCGTCTATCGCCACCGGCGTATTGATGCGCCAGATCCCTTCTGCCACTTCGCCGATGTTGGTGCGGGTTTCCTTGTTGGTCATGCCCATCGCGCAGGACTCCTTACGCGTATCGCCCTGTTAGTCCCGCTTTATGCGCCTATTCGCCGCATCTGTCTTCCTCGATATGACTGCATGGCTCGCCCTCAAAGGCCCAAATCGGAAAGGCCCGGATGATCGGCCGGTCGGGATCCACTGGGCCAGTGGAACAGGCGATCCTCCTGTGCGATCGGCAGGTCGTTGATGCTGGCGATGCGCCGCTCCATCAGCCCGTCGGGGGCGAACTGCCAGTTCTCGTTGCCGTAGCTGCGGTACCATTGCCCGGCATCGTCGCGCCATTCGTATGCAAAGCGCACGGCGATGCGGTTGCCATCGTGAGCCCAGAGTTCCTTGATCAGGCGGTAGTCGCGTTCTTTCTCCCACTTGCGGGTCAGGAACGCCTCGATCGCTTCGCGACCCTGCAGGAACTCGCTGCGATTTCGCCAGATGCTATCGGGCGTATAGGCGAGGGCGACCCTGGCAGGATCGCGACTGTTCCAGCCGTCTTCGGCAGCCTGCACTTTCTCGGCGGCACTGGCGGCAGAGAACGGGGGCAAGGGCGGTCGGGACATGGTTCGGCCTCCTGTCATGCAAAAGGTGTCGCGAATTCGATCCGAATGCCGCCGGGCATCGCACAGATGAAATGCCTTGTACGCGATCCGGCACGGATCGGCTCGGGGGCAAATTCGATGCGCGTGCCGGGATGGGTGCGGACACGCTCGAACACTATATTCAGCCGTTCTTCGTCAGCCACGCGCAGGGCGAGGTGATGCAGGCCGATGTTGGCGCGCCGGTCGAAGTCGCGTGCCGACTGCGGATCCGCAACTTGCCACAAGGTCAGCAAGGTGGTGCCATCGGATACGAAAGCGGCCGGATAGTCCGGCACTTCGCCAACGCGTTCGAAGTCGAGGGCATCGATGAAGAATCCGCAGGCTTCCTCGAGGTCGCGCACGGCAAGGCCCACGTGATGGGCGCCCTGTGTCAACTTCGTGGAATTCATATCTGTGGCCATTCTCCGCTCCTTTGCATGTTGGCAATGTCCTGTGCCGTCCAGCGCGGCGTAATGTGCCGCGGGCAATTCCAGTCGAAGGCCACGACATCGATGACGAAGGCGCCTTCCGGTGCCGCCGAATAGCCCTCCGGCATCAGTGCCAGGACCGTTTCGGGATCCTCCGAAAGCGCGATGCGACTGGCATGGCCGATCAGCTTGAGCCGTCGCCGCGCCGGATAGTCGACGAGCATTAGCCCGCACTATTCATGAAGCATCAGTGGCGGAATTGTTTGGCGGCG
>NZ_CCBH010000023.1:0-2679 GCF_001368935.1 Novosphingobium sp. KN65.2 | reverse complement strand
GGCCGCCTTGCCCGGACGTTGACCTAGTCGGAGTTAGCGCGAGTGCAAACGTCGTGTTTTGCACTGGAGTTAGCGAGGACGCGATGGAACGGATTACGGTGATGTCGGGCGTGGAGCGCCGGCGGATATGGAGTGCGGAACAGAAGGAAGCGCTGGTATTGGCGGCCTGTGCTCCCGGAGCGGTGGTATCGGAGATTGCACGGGCTGCGGATGTTCATCCGAGCCTGATCCATCGCTGGCGGCGGGAGCGCACGCAGCGGGTATGTTCTCCGGACAGCCAGGCGAGTTTTGTACCGGTGGTGGTGAAGGCGGAGGGTTCGGAGGGCTTACCGCGTGAATGCCAGCAGGGCTTGCGCGTGGCGGCGGTGATCGAGACGCGGGGCGCGGTGATCCGGTTTGGGGACGCGGCACGGCCGGAACTGGTCCGCGCGATCCTGGGGAGCGTGCGATGATCCCGGTTCCTGCAGATGTGAAGATCTGGATTGCGACGGGCCATACCGACATGCGCCGGGGCATGAACTCTTTGGCCCGTCAGGTGGAACAGCATCTGGACAGAAACTTCCACGATGGCGATCTGTACGTCTTTCGCGGGCGCCGCGGCGATCTGGTGAAGATCTTGTGGAGCGATGCGCTGGGCGTCTCGCTATATGCAAAGCGTCTCGAGAAGGGGCATTTTATCTGGCCCTCGGCCAAGGACGGTGCGATCGCCTTGACCCCCTCGCAGCTGGCCTGCATGCTCGAGGGAATCGACTGGCGTAACCCGCAGCGAACATGGCGGCCAAGCCGGGTTGGCTGAGACGGGACCCCGCTTACAAGACCCGCTCCGCCTGCTCAAACAAGCCTCTAAAAGGGGAGCAAAAATCCCGTCAAAACCTGAGAAAATCGTAGGTTTTCCGGGCATTTCTCGCTATAGGCGGGCATGCCTTCGAGCGACGACTTTCCTGAGATTTTACAGATGCACGCCGAGCTCGCGGCGGCGCGTAAACTTGTCCAGGCGGCTCAGGCTGAAGCCCGGGAAGCTCAGGCCAAGGCACTCGAGGCAGAGGCAAAAGCGGCCCGCATCCAGGCGATCAACGCCGACCTTCTGGCTCGCAACGCGCATCTCGAACTGATGAACGCGCTTATGCGCCGCGACAAATATGGAGCGAAATCAGAACGCGCGAGCCGGCTCATCGACCAGCTCGAGATGACCTTCGAGGAACTCGAGGCCGATGCCAGCGAAGCCGAAAGCCTCGCTGCTCAGGCTGCGGCCAAGACAACCACGATTGGCCCCTTCATCCGCAAGCGAACGACCCGTCGTGACTTTCCGGCAGATATTCCGCGCGAAGACGTGGTGATCCCCGCGCCCGAGCAATGCCCCTGCTGTGGCTCGGCTGAACTGAGCCATCTGCCGGCCGACATCACGGAAACGCTTGAGAAGGTGCCCGCGCGCCACAAGGTCATCCGTACCGTGCGCGAGAAAGTTTCGTGCCGCCAATGCGAAAAGATCCGCCAGGCACCGGCGCCCTTCCACGTGACGCCCCGGGGCATGTTCGGCCCGCACTTTCTAGCCGATCTCGTCTTCCAGAAATACGGGCTGCATCAGCCGCTCAACAGCCAGCGCGACCGATTCGAGGCGGCAGGGATTCCCTTGAGCCTCTCCACACTCGCCGATCAGGTCGGTGCTGTCTGCGCCGCGCTCAGGCCAATCGCCCTGTTGAACGATGCCCATGTTCTGGCCGCCGAGCGACTCCACGCCGACGACACCACGGTTCCCCTCCTTGCCAAATACAAAACCGAAGTCGCCCGCATCTGGGACTACGTGCGTGATGATCGTCCCTTCGGCGGCCCGGGGGCACCGGCTCTTATGTGCCGTTACTCCCGAAATCGAAGAGGCGAACATCCCCGCGCGCATCTGACCGGGTACACTGGGATCCTCCAGGTCGACCGCTACGCTGGCTTTAACGAGATGTTCGAGCAAAGCGGGACGGATGACAATATCGCCATGACCCGCGCAAATTGTTGGGCGCATGGTAGGCGTAAGCTGTTCGAACTGGTCGATGTGGCCAGGCAGCTGAAGCGCAAGAAGAAGGGAAGCGTGCCGCTCATCTCTCCCCTCGCACGCGAAGGGCTGGAGATGATCGACCGGATCTTTGCCGCCGAGCGGGAAATCATCGGCAAGTCTACCGAGGAACGCCTGCACGTTCGAAAGCACGAGGTCGCCCCATTAGTCGATCAGCTCAAGAACTGGTTCGACACGCAACAAAAGGCTCTCTCACGGCATGATCCCGTGGCCAAAGCCATCGCCTACTTCCTCAATGACTGGGAAGGCTTCACCGTCTTCCTGGGAGACGGCCGGATCTGTCTGACGAACAATGCCGCGGAGCGGCCGCTGCGCAGCGTAGCTCGGGGCAGGAAAGCATGGCTGTTCGTCGGTTCGGATCGGGGTGGAGAGCGCGCCGCGATGATGTTCGGCCTCATCGGCACCTGTCGGCTGAACGACGTTGATCCGCTCGCATGGCTCACCGATGTCCTTAGCCGCATCGCCGAAATCCCACAAAACCGGCTGCACGAACTGCTCCCATGGAACTGGAAAGCCCTCCAGAACTCCAACCCGGCGGAATTAGCCGCCTGACCTTCTCAACCGTCGCTAACTCCGGCGCTAGCCAATGAGCTTGCACCGCCGCTAACTCGCGCGAC
>NZ_CCBH010000022.1:0-2074 GCF_001368935.1 Novosphingobium sp. KN65.2 | reverse complement strand
GTCTCGACGACGGACAGGCGGCGAAATCGTCACCGTCCCGGATAACCGCCTTCATCTCCATCGGCGCCACCAGCGGCGACACTGTGCCGGGGCGCGGTCCATCTCCGAACAGGCGCGCGCGCGTCTCGGCCAGCACGTCCCAATAGGGTTGCAGCGCATCGATGTCCGCCGCAGGGATGCCACCGCGAAGGTGCGCCTCGATGTCGTGCAAATCCTCGGCGCTGCCACTGTCGATGTAGCGCGGGATGTTGAGGTTGAAGCCCTCAGCCTCGATCCGCTCGAACGAAACCATCTCGGCATAGCCGGGGATGGTAAGCTGGCGGGTGAAGCAATCGACGATCTTGTGCACGTCCTGATCGCGCAGCCGGTTCTTCGGGCCATCCTTCACGAAGCCCTTGGAGGCGTCGATCATGTAGATGCCGGTGCGGCTGGCCGTGTTCTCCTTGTCCAGCACGATCAGGCAGGCGGGGATGCCGGTGCCGAAAAACAGGTTGGCGGGCAGGCCGACAATGCCCTTGATGTATTTCCGTTCGATTAGCTTCTTGCGGATCGCCGCCTCGGTGTTGCCGCGAAACAGCACGCCGTGGGGCATGACGATGCAGCCCTTGGCGGTCGATTTCATCGAAGCGACGACATGGAGCAGATAGGCATAATCGCCGTTCTTTTTCGGCGGGATGCCGAAATGCTCGAACCGCTCGAACTCGTCCTTGTCCGGCACGATGCCGGTCATCCACGCCTTGTCTGAGAAAGGCGGATTGGCGACGACGAAATCGAACCTGTCGAGTGAAGAGGTCTTGCCGGATGAAATCTCGGTCAGCGATACTTTTGAGCGAAATTCGGGATCGGTAAGTGTGTTGCCTGACCGAATGTCTGCAGTGGGCACGTTGTGAAGAAACATGTTCATCACGGCCAAGCCTCGCGTCGCCACGTCCTTTTCCTGCCCGTAGATGGTCAGGTCCACCGGAGCTTCATCATGTGCTCGCAGCAAGAGGGAGCCTGATCCGCAGGTCGGGTCATATATGGTCTGGCTGGCGCTCGTCGCTTCTCGCACGCCTATAACTCGTGCCATGATTCGCGAGACTTCGGCAGGGGTATAGAACTGCCCCTTGCTCTTGCCGCTCTCGGTGGCGAAGTGGCGCATGAGATATTCATAGGCGTCGCCCAGAATATCATCGCCGCCCGCCTGATTGGCCTTGAAGCTGAGATCGGGGCGCTTGAAGATGTTTATCAGGTTCGAGAGGCGCTTAACCTTTTCATCGCCCTTGCCAAGCTTGTCGCTGTCGTCGAAGTCCGCATTGTCGATGATACCGCGAAGACCATTCTCCTCGGCCAGTTTGGCGATGATGGTATTAATGCCTTCGCCGATATTCTTGCTGCCGACCAGCTTGACCATATCGGCGAAGCTACCGCCCTCGGGCACGATAACCGGCGCGTAGGGATCGTTGCCGTACTTGTCAGATACATATTTTACGAACAGCAAGACAAGGATATAATCCTTGTAGATCGTCGCATCCATGCCGCCACGCAAGGCATTACAACTGGCCCAAAGTGAACTGTAGATTTGAGATTTTTTAACGGCCAAGGTGGTGATGTCCCCATGAATCAAGCTTTGCGCGCGAGTAACTAGCGAATGCTTGGTGCATCCGTCGAGGTGCCCACCGCAGCTTTTTTGCCGAGTTGCAACGCACAGTTGAAGCCTTTAGGCGAAGCGCCCGACGGAAAGGTTGCGGGGCTGCGATGCTACGCATCGAGCCAACAATTCAGATACACACCTCACGCACGGGTGCATCCAGCGATTCTGCTGGTTTGATGAGATGCTAATAGCATCTCATCAAATGCGGCGGCGAGGAAATGGCGCAATTTGGCCATTTTTAGCGATGACCTCCCATGATAACGACTGCTGATTTGCAGAATCTGGAACACGTCCATTTGGCTTCCAGCACGAGTGACATTCGATCTGGTGAGATGCTATATATCGCTTGGATAGGCGACGCCAAAAATTCATGTCGCAATCCGCCGATAAGGCGGGGCGGTATGAATGATTTTTGGCGGCACTAGCCTCTCTTATTCACGA
>NZ_CCBH010000021.1:0-1266 GCF_001368935.1 Novosphingobium sp. KN65.2 | reverse complement strand
TGATCTGCCCCCTTCTGAGTGGCCCAATTTCTATTTTAGAATTGGCCACGAAGGAGGAATGGAATGGCAAGGAAGCACAAGCCGGAGGAGATCATCGGCAAGCTGCGTGAAGCGGAGATCGTGCTGGCGCAGGGCGGAACGGTTGCCGATGCGTGTCGCCGGATCGGCGTCACCGAGCAGAGCTACTACCGCTGGCGCAAGGAGTATGGCGGCCTGAAGATGGATCAGGCCCGGCGGATGAAAGAGCTGGAGAAGGAGAACGCCCGTTTGCGCCGGGCGGTATCGGACCTGACGCTGGACAAGCTGATCCTGCAGGAGGCTTCCCGGGGAAACTTCTGAGCCCCGCGCGCCGCAGGCGCTGTATCGATCATATCCGGGGCATGATGTCGGTGTCCGAGCGGCGGGTCTGCCGCGTGCTCGGACAGCATCGATCGACACAGCGCAAGACGCCGCGCGGGGCAGATGACGAGGCTGCACTAACCGAGGACATCATCGCACTTGCCAGGCAATACGGTCGCTACGGCTATCGCCGGGTAACGGCCTTGCTGCGTGATGCCGGTTGGCATGTGAACCGCAAGCGAGTGGAACGCATCTGGCGACGCGAGGGGCTCAAGGTGCCGCAAAAGCAGCCCAAACGCTCGCGCCTATGGCTCAACGACGGATCGTGTATCCGGCTGCGACCCGAGTATCCGGGGCACGTGTGGTCCTACGACTTCGTCGAGGGGCGCACGCACGACGGTCGCAAGTTCCGTATTCTGTCGATCATCGATGAAGCCAGCAGGGAGTGCCTGGCCCTGCCGGTTGCGCGGCGACTTCGCAGCGAGGATGTGCTGGCAGCACTGGCCGAGTTGTTCGTCACCCGTGGGCCACCAGCGCACATACGGTCAGACAACGGCCCGGAATTTATCGCCAATGCCGTGCAGGAATGGCTGGCGAAGGTTGGTGTGAAGACGCTCTACATCACACCCGGCAGTCCGTGGGAGAATGGCTATTGCGAGTCCTTCAACGGCTCGATGCGGGACGAACTGCTCAACGGAGAGATCTTCTACACTCTGGCTGAGGCAAAGATCCTGATCGAAGCCTGGCGGCGCCACTACAACACTATCCGGCCACACAGCTCGTTGGGGTATCGCCCGCCGGCCCCAGAAACGGCGACACCGCCATGGCTGCCCTCCGGTTCCGCTACGCTCCACCTACGGCCAGCCATGGCGCCGGAAGCGGTTCTGCACTAACAATCATCACGGACCACTCAGTGGGGGCCGGTCA
>NZ_CCBH010000020.1:0-1391 GCF_001368935.1 Novosphingobium sp. KN65.2 | reverse complement strand
CCAAGATGAAATATATTACGGATACTATATATGAGCGCAGATTATACGGTTGATGTACTTGTCGTCGGCGCGGGGCCGGCAGGGGCGACGATGGCGCTCCTGCTGGCGGCCTATGGCATCCCGGTTCTGGCCGTGGCGCGGCATCCCCGCAGCGCCCCTACGCCACGGGCGCACATCACCAATCAACGCACGATGGAAATCATGCGCGATATGGGCATCGAAGAAACCTGCCTGCGGCAGGCCAGCCCCGCCAAGGCGATGTCGCACACCTTGTGGATCGAGAGCATGGTGGGCGAAGAGATCGCCCGGGGATGGTCCTGGGGCCAGGATCCCGCACGTAAAGGGGAATATGAGGCGTCGAGCCCGTGCAGCATGTCGGATCTTCCGCAAAGCCTGTTCGAGCCGATCCTGATCGAATCCGCCATCGATCGCGGTGCCAAGATCCGCTTTGATTCCCAGCTCGTCTCATTCGTTCAGGATGATGAAGGCGTTCTGTCCACGATATTGGATCGGCTGACTGGCAAGGAATATACGGTTCGATCCAAATATATGATCGGCGCCGATGGCGGGCGCAGCGTCATCATGGAGCAGCTCGGCATCCCGCTTGAGGGGCAAGCCGATCTGGCCGAGGCGTTCAACGTCTATTGCGAGATTGATCTGACGCGCTTCGTGCAGCATCGTCCCGGCTCGCTCTATTTCGTGATCGATCCCGAAGCGCCGCTATGGGCCTTTGTCGGTAATTTCCGGATGGTCAGGCCGTGGAACCAGTGGCTGGTGACGCTTTTCTCCTTCGCGCAAAATTCCGAAGTGCCGCCGCTCGACAAGATATTGGAACGCATCCGCATCATGATCGGCGACGACAGCGTGGAGATAAAGGTGAATTCGACCTATCGGTGGACGATCAACGATCTCGTTGCCGAGCGGTATAGCGAAGGGCGGGTTTTCTGCATGGGCGATGCCGTCCATCGCCATCCGCCCGCCAATGGCCTAGGTTCCAATACATCGGTACAGGATGCCTATAATCTTGCGTGGAAGCTGGCGCTGGTCCTGAAGGGCCGGGCGGAGCCATCGCTGCTGGACAGCTATAATGAGGAGCGCCGCCCGATCGGCAGGCAGATCGTCACGCGGGCCAATAAAAGCATGCGCTATGACGAGATCTGGGCGGCCCTTGGCGCCGTTCCTTCGCTCAGCGTGGCGGAGCGGCTGGCGCTCAAGGAAAGCCTGGCATCGCCGAGCGCCGAAGGGAAGGCGCGCCGCGCCGAGCTGCGAAGGGTCGTCGATGACAGGAAATATGAAGTCCATGCGCATGGCGTAGAACTTAACCAACGATATGAATCGGGGGCAATCATTCCCGACGGTTCTCCGCAGGAGCCGTTCCGCGAAGATGCCGA
>NZ_CCBH010000019.1:0-2354 GCF_001368935.1 Novosphingobium sp. KN65.2 | reverse complement strand
CCTCGGATGATGTCGGCGTCGTCGATCACGACCTGCGTCGTTTCGATGCCACCGCTTTCCAGCGCAGCTCGTCGACCGGCTCGGGATCGTCATTGCGGTTCATGGCGTTTGCAAGCTCTCCTCGATACCTTGGCGGATGATTGCCCCGATCGCCTGGCTGAAATTGCATCTTGGTATTTCGCGCGCGCATAGGCCCGGACCACGCGAGCGCCGGCGATGCCAAAACCAGCATCTGCAGCCATAAGAGCTCCACGGCGTAACCCAAGACAATCATTCTCATGCACCCCCTGAGGCGGTTCACCTGCAAAAGGGAACTTGTGGAAAGCCAATTAACAACCGGGTGAACTTATGAAGCCTTCTACGAGCTGTGAACATCAACTTTGTCGGCATTGCTGACATTCCGTCCATGGGCTGCTAACAGGAGGACTTGATCACCAGTCTATCCAATTGGTTATTGAAGTTTGCCTGATGACCCTGCCACGCGAATACCTTGCGGCCCTCGCGCCATTGGCTGACGCTTTTTCCGCTTACGAACTCACCACTGGAAACCACGCAGTGCTGGTCGGCGGTGCCGCGGCGGCGATCCATACAGATGGCGCTTTCATGTCGGCGGACTTTGACGTGGTGGCAGGCAATGACGGAGCCTTCAGTGAAGCCATGCACGCCGCAGGTTTTGAAGAAGACGAAAAAGCACTCCACGGGCTTAGAGGATGGTACCATCCCGCCCACCCTCAATTCGCGATTGAGCAGGTTTCAGGCGGATATTTCGATGGACTTGGAGACAGAGAACGCTGCATCAAGTTGATCGTGCGTGACGGAGCAGCGATTGTCTTGCCTGCGATCGAAGACATGATCGCGGACCGGTTGGGGCAACACGAGGTCGCGGGCGCAGATACCGCCATGCTTGAGCAGGCGAAGGCACTTTATGCGCTCGCCGAAGGTTTGGACCTTGTTTACCTTCAACGTCGGATTGCGGAAGAAGGTGGAAATCCGGTGCATTTGGGGCTATCTAATCCTCTATGAAGACGCTCGAACTCAAGGGCTACCTCGCTAACGTTAGGGCGCGCAAGGCATTGCTGGGCCCCGACAGCTCGATTGCGGACGCAGAAGTGTGTCGCAATGACGGCGTACGCCGCACGGCCCGCAAGCGCCTTGCCCTTGAGCGTGCGGAGGCCCGCGCAACAGCCGCTGGTGCTACGCCGATAGTCTCAAATTACTGACAATTTTTGCGGACGCCCGCGATAGAGTGACGGGCAAATGGAACGTCGATGAGACCTACATCAAGGTGAAGGGCGAGTGGATGTACCTCTACCGCGCGATCGACAAATCGGGCGGCACGGTCGATTTCCTGTTCTCCAGGACGCGCAACCTCAAAGATGCGAAGCGCTTCTTCCGGCGGGCCTATGCGCGCCACGGCCTGCCCGTCCTGGTGACCATCGACGGCAGCCAGACCAACCTGGAAGCTGCTCGCCGATGCCATGCTGAAGTTAGGATGCGAAGCCGATCCGAGGCCGAGCCGCTTAAGGTCCGGCAGAGCCAATACTTGAATAACCGGACCGAGCAGGACCACCGGCGCATCAAGCGCCGCATCCGGCCAATGCTCGGTTTCAGGTCCCAAGCCGCCGCCGCGGTCATCCTGGAAGGCATCGAACTCATTCACATGATCCGCAAGGGGCAGATGATACCTGCCAACGACGCCCGCAATCCGTCCCTCGCAGATCAGTTCGACAGTCTCGCAGCCTGAAATACAACGTCAAAGAGCAAGCCGCACGGCCGGCCAACGTTTGCGACAGAACCGTACCGTGATGGCGATCGACGGCGACACCCTGAGCTTGGGCGGCGAGCGCATAAGGCTGCACGGCGTTGATGCGCCTGAATCCCAGCAGACACGCACTCGCCGCGGTGATGCGTGGCACTGCGGCCAGGACGCGACTGGATTGCTCGCCAGTACTGTAAACGGCAAGACCGTCCTGTGCCGGCAACGCGACATCGACCGCTACCAGCGAATTGTCGCGACCTGCACAGTCAATGGTCTCGACTTGGGGCAGGCCATGGTTGAGGCGGGGCTTGCTGTTGCGCTGCCCCAGTTCAGTCAGGCCTATGTCGAGGCAGAAGCTCGCGTGCGACGGCTGGGCATCGGTATCTGGGGTTCGCAGTTCGACGTGCCATCCGACTATCGCGCTGCACACCCCCAACTTGACCCCCCGCCGGTGACCCGGCACCCTCCCCCGCGGCAGATGCCTGAAAGTCCGGTCGGCACACGCCGTCAATCAGAAGGCGTGTTCTATCGCAACTGTGCCGCGGCATGGGCGGCAGGAGCAGCCCCCATCTATTATGGACAGCCCGGATATCGT
>NZ_CCBH010000018.1:0-1637 GCF_001368935.1 Novosphingobium sp. KN65.2 | reverse complement strand
CCTGTCTTATTCATGATGGTGGGCAATCGGGGTTGGCGGGAGTAGCGTAAGCCATTGGCTTGTTGTAGGAATTTTGGTGCCTAAACCAACCTGCAACGAGGCAAGAAATGCCACAGGCCACACCCGCCGAGGGCGACGATAGCGCCGCCTCCTTTTCGTTTCCAGCAGTAGGTCGCAAGAAACTCACAGCAGCGTTTGACGGTGGGCGGCTGACCTCAGACGGCGGGGTTCTCCTGCTTGCCCAAGCCGAGCGTGAGATGGGGATCTGCAGGCAACTCGCTTCTTGCATTGCCGATCCGCGCGATCCTTCGCGGGTGGTCCACAAGCTGGATGACATCCTAAGGGCCCGGGTTTTGGCGATCACCTGCGGCTACGAGGATGCCGACGACCTTGACGCGCTGCGCAACGATCCCGGCTTTCGCCTGGCGCTCGGCAAGTTCCCAGGCTCGGGGCCGGGCTTGGCCAGTCAACCGACGATGAGTAGGTGGGAGAACGCGCCGAGCACGCGCGAACTGGCGCGCATGATGGCTGTGATGGTCGAAATCTACTGCACCAGCTATCCCGATCCGCCCAAGGCGGTGACACTGGATATCGATGACACGTGCGATGTCGTGCACGGCTATCAGCAGCTCTCGTTCTGGAACGGTCATCACGGTGAGCGCTGCTTCCTGCCGATTCACGTCTACGACACTGCCACCGGCCGGCCGGTGGCCATGCTGCTGCGCACCGGCAAGACGCCATCGGGTGCAGAGGCGGCCGGGCACATCCGACGCCTGGTGCGCCATATCCGCCGGCACTGGCCTGAGACCCACATCACCATCCGCGGAGATGGCCATTATGGCAGGCCCGAGGTCATGGCCTTCTGCGAGGTGCATGGCATCGACTATGTCTTCGGCCTTCCCACCAATGCTGCCCTACGCGCCGACCCGGAGATCGTGAAGGTGGCTGATGCCTGCGCGGTCAAGCGTGCCGAGCACGACCGGGTGGTCCTGCGTCACTATGCCGAAACCCGCTACGGCGCGAAAAGTTGGAAATGCCAGCGTCGTATCATTGCCCGGATCGAGGCAAGCATCATGGGGCTCGACATCCGCTATGTCGTCACCTCGCTGGAGAAAGGTTCGGCCGAGCACATCTATGACACGCTGTACTGTGCCCGAGGCCAGGCTGAGAACCTGATCAAGATGCACAAGACCCAGCTCTCCAGCGATCGTACATCGTGCCGCTCGGCCAACGCCAACCAGATGCGACTGATCCTTCACACCGCTGCCTACTGGCTCATGTGGCGCATCCGGCAAGCCATCCCGAAAACCTCCATGCTTGCCACCGCCGAGTTCGCGACCCTGCGCCTGCGGATCCTCAAGGTCGCGGCACGTGTCATTGAGACCGCTTCCCGGATCCGGGTCGCCTTCGCGTCCGCCTGTCCCGATGCCGCCATATTCCGAGCCATCGCGACCGCGCTCAGACCTGTCCCGACATAGCCCGGCGCGGCTGCGCCGCCGAACATCCAAACCCCGCCCATCAACCGCGAAAAGCCCATTGATCCTGCTGCGTTGAAAAAACGCCGATGGAGGCGTTCGCCCTCATCACCTGGCCATCAACTGATCGCCGCCAAACAATTCCGCCACTGATGCTTCATG
>NZ_CCBH010000017.1:0-326 GCF_001368935.1 Novosphingobium sp. KN65.2 | reverse complement strand
GCGCTGTCGATGCCTTGGGCGGTTCCCCGGTAGCTGGCGCGCGATACCGGCGAACGTATTTGGCGAACCACGCATAGCCGAAGCTAATGCGGCCTTCCTCCGTCAGCAGCTCCCATATGCCGCGCACCGGCCATCCTTCCGCAAGGGCTGCATCTATGTCCGATCGAGCGGCGAGGAATTGCGCGAGGTTCCGGTTTTTGCCCCCCGGCTCCCGTGAGGCCGCCCGTTCGCGCAATCGCTCCGTGAAGGATTTCCCGCTGTCTGTCATTTCCACCTACGATATTTTTCGGCGCATAATCGGCTATAAAGCGTTCATAAACCGGCCA
>NZ_CCBH010000016.1:0-3456 GCF_001368935.1 Novosphingobium sp. KN65.2 | reverse complement strand
CGATTTTTGCAACAGAGCCAAGCTAAGGCCTACACCGCATCAGGATATGTACGCGATCACGCTTACCTTGATCACCAACATTGTGATCGAGGCTGAACGCAACTGTCACGTCGGAAGCGCGCTGATCAAGAGGGGTAAGGTGCAGCCGTCGGAGATCCCTCGCCCTGCCACTGAGCTTCTGCACATCCATATGAAGCGCGACACGGTCGCCTGCTCCATCAATGATGGCGGCACGCAACGGCGCTGTTACGAAGCCCTGATTGATGATCTCGACGCTGAAGTCTCTCGCATCGCCGCATTTCGGTTGGAGCGGTAAGGGCTGGTGTAGGGCCGCGCTTACGCGCGCCTCCGGATTGATGGTCACGACGATATGAGCATCCTGCCCGAGCGCTTCGGACTTGTCATTGTGATGCTGGTGATGGTCCTGCGCGCCGGCAACCGAGGCCATGAGCAGGAGCGGCCAGGCGATCCACTTCACGTTAAGTCGCTTTCGGCGATGATCCGATCATAAGTCTGGCGCGCATGATCATATGCCGCGGCCGCGTCGGCCAGTTCCGTATCGCGGATCAAACTGTGCTTCTCATTCCAGAGCGCATCCACGCAGGTGCGTAGCCATTCGGCGCTACGCCGCGAAGCACGGATCGGTTTGTTTCCGATGGTGACGAATACGGGATAGGTATGGCCGGACCCAAGCACCCGCATTGCGATCCAGGAACTGCGGTCGATCTTCTCCTTGAAGGAGATCTGCTGGAGCGAGCCATCGGCAAGCATTTCCTGGCGTTTCACCGCCACGCCATTGACGATAAGCTCGACCGCTACCTTACGGCTGTTGCCGATCCGCGCATGTTCGATGTGCCACGGCTCTTCCGAGGCGTTCTGCACCGTCTCAGGCGATGGAGTCAGTTCGAGCATCGCGGCTATCGTGGCGCTCACCCTGACGTTACTAGCGCGGACAAATGCGAGGGGCTGCTTGCCACTCTCCCGCCCGTTCACCGTGAAATGTAGAAAATGCGTTCTGCCGTCACCCCAGTAGAGGTGGCCATTCTCAAGACCGTCCACCCAGGCGCTGTAACCCGCATCGTCCACTGGCCTTTGTGGCAACTTCACGTAGGTGCGTCCGATCCCCGGCCGAGAGTCGACCGAAGGCACGGTACACGGATAATCCGTCTCGCCTGCCATCATCAGCGTGTAACCGCAGTTGAGCAGATGATACCACGCATTGAGCTCAGCAGCAGGGGGACCATTGCAACCTGCCAAGAAATCGACCGCGCCGTGGGTCACGCCAACAATCGCTTCGTTCGTGCCGACGCTGTTGAAAGTTGGAATTTCGTAATTTGGTAGAGCGTTGGTGCCGACTATCATACCGAATGAACAATGGGCGTATCCTACCAGTGCTCCTTGGGCTTTCGCCCATTTCGCCACCGGGAGATTCCAAGATGGCCAGTCCTCCACCGCGTGCGTACCAGGGTAGCTAAGCTCCTTAAGTCTCATCAGGATCAAATGCCCGGAAAGACTTGACGGAAAACCCGAGATCTCGAGATCGTAGCGGAGCATGCTCTCTCGATCTTTCGGCGTGGGCATGGGCTTCCAGTCTGCGTTGTTAGCAGCCTGCAGTTGAGGATGTTCGAGCCGCGCCTCGGGACTGATCGCAGCACCGGAAAAGAACTGCTTCTGGTAGGAATAACCTCCAGCCCAGGTTAAGACCTCGCCAACGGAGAGAGCTTCGCCTCTTATGTGACGGATCATCGTTTCAGGTGCTACCCCTTCGGTAGGCAACATATAATGAGCACAACCTGCGGCGTGGAGATGCGTGTCGCCAGAGTACCAGCCCCATTTCGCCGGATCGATCCATCGTTTGAGCCGCACCGCTATTCGTGCGTCGCTCGCCGAAACGCGAACGGTGGCGCGCTGCACCAGATACTCAGGCCCCCTACGGACCATTATATGATACTCGCCGTCTGGCAGGCGGACGGTCTCGCCATCGGCTCGATATATGTGGGGTTGAAACGCAAGGTCGGGTGCTAGGCGCATCACCTGGGGCGGATAGATATGCTTATTGGCGTCATGGATCATCAGCGATGCCATGCAGCCGACACCATCATCATCGAGGATCTGCAGCTGAATATCGCGAGATGGTTGAGAGACAAAATCGGTTACGAGCGGGTTAGCTACCGATGCGCGACTTACGGCCCCCCAGGTAGGATTGTCCTGCAAAATTCCTGCCCCAAAGCCCAACCTGGCCGTCTTTCTTCCCCGGTCCCTGCTGTAAATCGTGGCGATCTTGTACTCCACGACATTGCCGCTCAGCACTGGCGAAGCTTCGATTTGCGACATCAGCCACATTCGTTCGATGAGGGCTTCCTTTCGAACGGTATCGGCAAGATAGGCCTTCTGCTCAGCGGCCAACTTCGAGGCCTGTGGGAACATCCGCGCAGGCATCGCACTGCCGCTGTAAATTTCGAATGCCTGCGTTAGCGATGATGGGTTAGAGACCCTCACCAAGAACGCGGTCCATCCCTGCTCGACCAAATGGCGCTTCGCTCCGCCTAACGCAGCGGCGCCCATGCCGCCTTTGTCGAGCGTGACCCTAGCGAGTGTATAGCGCTCGAGAAGCGCCTCGGCGGCAATAACTGCCTCAGCATCTTCCCTCGAGAACAGACTCGCCAGCCTGGCCATATCCGCATCGGCAATCGGCTGCCCCATTGCGGCCAGTTGCTCGACCGCGCGTTTCACGCTCGCGAAGTACGGCTGCGGCTCAATTGCGTCAGTCGAGGCGAAGACAGGCCAATGGCTGGCGCCCAGCAGCAATGTTGCGCCTGCCAGAAGTTGGCGACGATCTGGTTTGAATGGTTGGTCCAACGTTTCGCCTTCCTGTTGAGTTGCACTGAGAAGTGACCCGGGATTTTCATTGAGAAGTGACCCGGGTGGGCGTGGATGATGTACTGCCTGCGACGAGCAGGGTCAAGCGGGTGATTTGTCCTTTCTGGATTTTGGGGCGGCGGAACTGGCTCTGAAGCGGAAGCTGTCATTGCCGGTTTCAAGGATATGGCAATGATGCGTGAGGCGATCCAGCAGGGCGGTGGTCATTTTGGCATCGCCAAAGATACTGGACCACTCGCTGAAGCTCAGGTTGGTGGTGATAACAACGCTGGTCCGCTCATAGAGTTTGCTGAGCAGATGGAACAGCATGGCCCCGCCTGAAGGGCTGAAGGGTAGATATCCCAGCTCATCAAGGATGACGAGGTCGAGGCGCAACAGACGCTCGGCCAACTGGCCCGCTCTGTTTGCGGCCTTTTCCTGCTCCAACGCATTGACCAGATCGACGGTGGAGAAGAAGCGGATCTTTTTGCGGTGATGCTCAACCGCCTGGACGCCCAAAGCCGTCGCGATGTGGCTTTTGCCGGTGCCTGGTCCGCCGATCAGTACGACGTTGTCGGCGCGGCTCTGTTGCAAAAA
>NZ_CCBH010000015.1:0-704 GCF_001368935.1 Novosphingobium sp. KN65.2 | reverse complement strand
GCACGGCCGCTCGAAAGTTGGGCCGGGCCGGTGGCAGGTGCTGGTGAGGTCGAGGACAATCTTGGGATTCCTCGGTCGACGCTAAGCAGCTGGCAGCAGAAAGGCATGGTCGTCGGATTGCTGCGTGGCACCCGAAAGCTGACCTATCCGCTGGACCAGTTTGTGGACGCGCGGCCGCTCGAAGGCATCGCCGATATCCTTCGCCTTGCCCCAGAGGCTCGGTCTGCGTGGCTCTGGCTTCGCCAACCGCATGGGGCGCTGAACAATCGTGCGCCGCTCGATGCGCTGAAGGCTGGTGATCGCCAAGAGGTGGTGATCGTTGCAGAGCGTGACTTTGCCTGACGCATGGCATTTGACGAGAAGATTCTCGCGTCGCTGACCCGGCGCGTTGAGCCAAGCGCATACCTGCGTTGCACGCCCATCGCGCATCGCGCGACGCCCCTCGGGATGGGCTATGGCAAAACGCGTTTCGCGAGCCCGGATGACCGTTTCAAGCTGCTCTACATTGCGGAAGATCTCCCGACGAGCATAGCTGAAGCAATCGTACGGGATCGCTTCGAAGGCGTTACGCCAAGAGAGATGCTGCGGACCGATTTCGCCGATTGGGGCGTATGCGAGGTCAACGCCACTGAACCGCTCAATGTTCTCGACCTGCGGCGCGATGGTTGCTTCAAGCTCGGAGTTTCGACTGACATCGTCGGGGC
>NZ_CCBH010000014.1:0-1000 GCF_001368935.1 Novosphingobium sp. KN65.2 | reverse complement strand
GGGCGACCGCCTCGCGGCGGTTGAAGGTGATCTTGAGCTCGGCAAGCACCTCGATGATGATCGGGCGAAATTCTTCCGAAAGCTCGTCCTTGGTCAGCGTGGCCGCCGCCTCGGGATCGACGCGCTCGAGGAGGCGCGGAAGCACCTGTTCCTTGATCTTGTGAATCGAGGCTTCGAAGCCGTTCTGCTCCACTTGCTCATGAACGGCATTGGCGCGGTCGGCGAGCCGTGACATCGCATCCTCGCGCATCGGCGGGACCGAGGGGCTTGCGCCCGGCAGAGGAGGGAACTGGTCGCCGCCGGGCAGCGGCGCACCGCCTGGTGCAGCAGGAGGGGCTTTTTCCGTCGCCGATCCGCCCTTGATGGGCTTGGCTACGCCGAAGGCAGGACGGGCCCCCTGGCCCATGCCACCAATACCGTTCCGCCGCCCGAATGCGCTCATGAGACTTCCAACCTTGTCAGCGCCCGCGTGATTTTTGCGGGCCTAATCCCTTGCGATGGGTTCGAAGATTAAGGTTGAAACTTTGATAACTTCCTAATGATGGACAAATCGATTGCATGGCCGGCCGGGTCTTCAACCCGGTTCACTCACGCTCTTGGCAGGACGAACGCCGGAGCATTAGACTGACGGCAATGACCCCCGAACCACTCCACTGCTGGCTGTGTGATCGCCCCCTCGGACGGCGGGTCGAATGGCATCATCCCGTGCCCAAGAGTCGGGGTGGCAGGGAAACCGTGCCGGTCCACCCGATCTGCCACCGCACCATCCATGCGACCTTCAGCAATGCCGAACTCGCCCGGCTGGGAGAGGAAGGCGAAGTACTTCGCACAGCGCCCGCGATTGCCAGGTTCGTCTCGTGGGTGTCGCGCAAGCCACCCGACTTTCACGCGCCTACCGCCCGCAAGCGCTGACGGGCAGGGCAAGCACGCACCTTCAACGAAAAAGGGGGGGCCCCCCGGCCCGCCGGCCCCCCCGCGCCCGGGGGGGGGGGGACGCCCG
>NZ_CCBH010000013.1:0-61834 GCF_001368935.1 Novosphingobium sp. KN65.2 | reverse complement strand
CGCGCGCCGCGGCGGGGGGGGCGGGGGGGGGGGGCGCAGGAGACCGAGCGGTGACCGTGTCCGGCCACCGCTCGTAATCCTAGAATTCGGACCAATCCGCGTCGTCGACGACCTGGGCGACAGCAGTGTTGCCGACCGTCATCGGCGCGCTTGCCCGCCGCTGTGCCGGAGCGGCAGCGCGCGAAGGCGTCGACCGGCTTTCCGAAGCCTTGAACGAAACCACGCTGGCATCGCCGATACGGAACGTGCCGACGAGGTCTGCCAGGTTGTCCGCCTCGGTCGCCAGACTGCGCGCGGCGGCGGTCGATTCCTCGACCATTGCCGCGTTCTGCTGGGTAACGACGTCCATCTGGCCGATGGTGTCATTGGTCTGGCGCAGCTTCTCCGACTGTTCGGAGGAAGCGTTGCTGATCCGGGTGACGACATCGGTGGTGTTGTCGATGCGCGCGATGATCGAGTCGAGAGCCTCGCCGGTACGGCGCACCATGTCGACGCCCACCGCAACCTGTGAGGAGCTGGTCTCGATCAGCGTGCGCACGTCCTTGGCCGCCTCGGCAGAGCGCTGGGCCAGCCCGCGCACCTCGTTGGCGACGACCGCGAAGCCCTTGCCGGCATCGCCTGCGCGCGCAGCCTCGACGCCCGCATTGAGGGCGAGAAGGTTCGTCTGGAAGGCAATCGAGTCGATAACGGCGATGATGTTGCCGATCTCGGCCGTCGACTTCTCGATCTGCTCCATGGCGCCGACCGCCTGACCCACGACTTCGCCGCCGCGACGCGCCTCGTTGACCGCGGCATCGACGCCGCGATGGGCTTCGGCAGCGCTCTGCGCGGTGTCCTGCAGGGCACGGGACAGTTCGCTGACCGCAGCCGCGGCCGAACCGATTTCGCTGGCATGATGCTCGGTGCGCTGGGCCAGGTCATCCGAAGCCTGGCTGATTTCCATCGAGCCGGTGCGGATTGCATGGGTCGAACGCGAGACCGACTGCATCGCCTCGCGCAGGCGTACGACCGTCTTGTTGAAGTCCGCACGCAGCGCGGCATAGGACGCGCCCAGTTCCGGCACTTCGATGGTCAGGTCGCCGCTGGCGAGACGCCCCAGGTTGTCGCCGACATGCTTGATCATGTCACGCGCTTCTGCATCGCTGCGTTCCTTGGCCTTGACCGTATCGCGCAGGCGGGCAGCCGCACGGGCCAGTTCGCCGATTTCGTCCTGACGCTCGAGATGCTCGATGTGACCGTTGAGGCGACCGGCTTCGATCTCGGCGATGGAATCGCGCACTGTGCCGAGTTCCTCACTGATGCTGGTGCGGATCGCACGGGCCAGCAGGTAGGAGATCAGACCGGCACCGAAAGCGATGAGCGAGGAAATGACCAACACCCAGAACGTGACGGCGCGCTGTTCTTCGTTGAGCAATTCGCTACGCACGATGACCGGCTCGCGAATCTGCTCGATCCCGTCGTCCACGCCGTTGCCCAGCGCGCCGATGCGATCGAGGCCCTCAGGGGTCGGCGGGCCCGCTGCAAAAGTCGCAGCAACCGCGTCGATATAGGCTTCGGCCTTTGCGTCAACGTCACCCGCGTGCTTGGCTTCCTCGCCTTCAAGATTTGCCTGAGCGTTCCTGATCGATGTCTTCAGGTCTTCGGCATTGCTTTCCCAATCCTTGCGCGTCTCATCGCTGCCGATCGCAGCATGACGGAACACGTCGCGTTCAAGCGAGGCAAAGTCCTTTTCCAGGAGGGCCGCGGAAAGCGCCTGCTCGGAAGTCTTGTCGTCTTTCTTGCTGGTGGCGAGCGAAAGCCCCGATCCTACCACTATCGTTGCGATGAGGCAGAGCGAGAGAACGCCCGCCGTGATCGATTGAATCGTCAGCCTGCGGTGGATCGATTGCCGGCGCAACCAACTCGTACCCGGCCCGGAACCGAACGCCATTCCTAAATCCCTTTCTGTGGACCCGTGATCTTTGCTGTCTCTTCGAGAGGACAGCTCACGTTCGGCTCTAGTCCGGGGCCCATGAAAATGGGGCTGTCACAAAACTAGGGGTTAGACCGGATCAGGCATTTCAGATTCGTCACGCCGGCAAAGCGAGGTTTTTCAGTGCCGTGCCGGCTACTTACTCACCTGCAAGGCAGAGAATACGAGGATTCCCGAGAGCAGTGACACCATAGAGACGCGCTCCAACAGCTGAACCCCGGATAAACGGAATCCCCGCCCGGATGCCCGCGACTGCCTTGCGAACAGCAATATTTTTTACAGAGTTTGCACAAAGGACATCGTGCAAAGCGGACTTGTGCGAATCGACGCGCACCAGCGACGCGTACCGACAAGGCCCTGCCTCACCGAACTTGTGGCCGCTCAGGCGGTCAGAGCCACTTGTTGTCGCGATACCATTGCGCGGTCGCCTTGAGCCCCTCGCGCGTTTCGATCCGCGGCGACCAGATCGAAGCCGGAACCCGCCCCTTCTTTCCGACCACCCAGTCCGGATGGCTGAAATAGGCAGCACGGTCGGGCGTCATCTTGGCCTTGGTCCCGCGCAGGAAGTGGTCGAACTTCGCCACCCGGTCCAGCGCTGTCCGCGACATGCCCCAGATGCGCGGGCGCTTGCCCATGGCCCAGCCTATGGCGAGCCCCATCTCGTGGTGTTGCCAACCGTCAGGCCTGCCATCGTCTGGTTCGAACAGCTTGCCCGTCACGTGCTCACCACCGGGTACGAGCGCGACGAGCAGGCGGGCAAGATCCTCCACATGGATCATCGAAGCGCGTCCCTCGGACGGCACCGGGATCACGCCCCAGCGCGCTGCCCGGAACAGCTCGAACATTTCCCTGTCGCGCGGCCCGTAAATCGCCGGCGGACGCACGATGGTCCAGTCGAGCGGGCTTGCGCGGACCAGCTTTTCCGCGCGCGCCTTGGAGGCGCCATAAGCGGAAAGTCCGGGCTCGCGCGCACTGAGCGACGAGACATAGACGAAGCGGGGGATGCCCTTGGCAACGACCGTCTCGATCAGGTTCAGCGTACCGGTGACGTTGCCTTCCTCGAAACCGGCGGCATCGGGCGCATTGACGACACCCGCGACATGGATCGTCGCCTCGGCGCCGCGCATCAATTCGGAAAGCGAAGCGGTGTCCGACAGTTCTCCCCTGATCCAGCGGACATGCTGGCGCGGCTCCTGCTCGCGCCGGGTCAGGGCCGCCACTTCATACCCCTCGGCGATCGCGGCATCGAGCACGGCCTGCCCGACGAATCCGGTCGCCCCGGTCAGCGCCACCAGCGGGCGCTGTTCGAATGCGGTAACCGTCATTTCAGCACCAGCTGGTCACGATGAACGACCGAGGACCGGGGCGCATAGCCAAGAATATCGGCCTGCTCGCTGGAATGGTGACCGCGGATCTGCTCACACTCGGCCGCATCGTATTCCGACAGGCCGTGGGCGAGGACACGGCCCTGCCCGTCCTCGATCGCAACCGGATCGCCGCGCAGGAAAGCGCCGCTCACCCCTGTGATGCCCTTGGCAAGCAGGCTCGATCCGCGCAGCAGTGCCGCTGCCGCGCCGTCGTCGACGACGATGCTGCCCTTGAGACGCAGACGACCGCCCAGCCAGGCCTTGCGCGCACCGGTCTTGCGCCGCGGAAGGAACAGCGTGCCGATGCCTTCGTCGACGATCCGGGCCACCGGACGGTCATGCTGGCCATTGCCGATGACGAGCGCGATCCCGGCCAGTTCGGCGATCTCGGCAGCCTGCAACTTCGAGATCATGCCCCCCGAACCCATGCCGGAATTCGATTCCGCGCTGGCCATCGCGTGGACCTCGGCCGTCACGCCTTCGACAACCGGAATCATGCGCGCGCCCGGCTCCTTGGGATGCCGGTCGTACAGGCCATCGATGTCGGACAGCAGCAGAACCGCGCTTGCCTGCGCGGCCTGCGCAACGCGGGCAGCGAGGCGGTCGTTGTCACCGAAGCGGATTTCATTGGTGGCGACCGAATCGTTCTCGTTGATCACCGGCACCGCCCCGGCATCGAGCAGGCGCGTGAGCGTCGCGGTGACATTGAGATAGCGCCGGCGATCCTCAAGGTCCTCCAGCGTCAACAGCATCTGCGCGGCGGTGAGCCCATGGCTACCGAGCAGTTCGGCCCATAGTCCCGAAAGCGCGATCTGCCCGACCGCAGCTGCAGCCTGCGCATCGGCGAGCGAGCCGCGACCGCCCTTGTCCAGACCCAGCGTCGCGGCGCCCAACGCGATTGCGCCGGAAGAAACGACGATCACCTGCTGGCCGCGCGCACGGGCCGCGGCGATCTCGGCAACGAGGCCGGTCAGCCATTCGCGGCGGACGCCTTCCTTCCCGACGAGCAGCGCCGACCCCACCTTGAGAACAAGGCGAGGCGCATGAGACTTGTCGGAAAGATCGAACAGGCGGGAAATGGGCATCGGAGCCGAGCCTCTAGGAGAATTGCGGCGCCCTGAAAAGCGCCCGCTTGCAATCAGGTACGCGGATCGTCCTGTTTGAGCAACGGATGGAAGTAAAGTCCCATCCTCAAACTTCGCGATACATCACAAGGGCATCGACCAGCCCCTGCTCCGGATGGGCGAAAGCGCGCGGCAGCCGGCCAACCGTCTCGAACCCCAGCGAATGCCACAGGCCCACCGCACGGACATTGGTGCTCACCACGAAATTGAACTGCATCGCCCGGAATCCCTGCTCGTGTGCCTGGACCAGCGAGTGTTCGCACATCCGGCGCGCCACGCCCCTGCCGCTTGCCGAGGCCCGCGTCACGTAGCCGCAATTGCAGACGTGGCTGCCGCCGCCGGCCTGGTTGGCGCGCAGGTAATAGGTCCCGAGGATTTCGCCGCCCTGCTCGGCAACGAAAGTCTGCCGATCCGACCCCATCCAGCAGGCAAGGGCAGCCTCGCGCGTCATGTGCCGGTCGAGCGCGTAAGTCTCGCCCGCAGCGATCATCGGCAGGATGATCTGCGCTATCGCATCCGCATCGCCCGGCGTCGCGCGCCTGAGCGTCAGGCGCGCATCTGTCAGATCGGCGACCAGGGTTCGTCCTCGGAGTCTTCCCGTTCGCCTTCAGGGCGTTCGGTGACGGTCGCGGCAGGCAGGTACTCGATCACCGCGTCGAGCAGCTTGGACATGCCCTTGCCGGTCGCGCCGGAAATCGGGAACACCTCGTCGGCACCGCCCTTGAGCAGTTCCTTGGCATATTCCCGCGCCAGCTCGTCATCGACGAGATCGATCTTGTTGAGCGCCACCAGGCGCGGCTTGTCCTCAAGGCCGCCGCCGTAGGCCTCAAGCTCCTCTTCCACGACCTGCATCGCCTCGACCGGGTCGGTGCTGGAAATGTCGATGAGGTGGACGAGCACGCGGCAGCGCTCGATGTGGCCGAGGAAACGGTCGCCGATCCCCGCACCATCGGCAGCGCCCGCGATCAGGCCCGGAATGTCGGCCAGCACGAACTCGCGGTGCTTGTGGGTCACGACGCCCAACTGCGGGCGCAGCGTGGTGAAGGCGTAGTCGCCAACCTTGGCCTTGGTGTTCGACAGCTTGTTGATGAAAGTCGACTTGCCGGCATTGGGCATGCCGACGAGACCAACGTCAGCCAGCAGCTTGAGTCGCAGCCAAACCCACAGCTCCTCGGCCGGAATGCCCGGCTGGTGCTGGCGCGGAGCGCGGTTGGTGCTGGTCTTGTAGCTGGCATTGCCGCGACCGCCCATGCCGCCTTCGAGCAGGGTCACGCGCTGGCCCGCCTCGGTCAGGTCGGCCAGCACCGTTTCGCGGTCCTCGTCGGAAAGGATCTGCGTGCCGACCGGCACCTTGATCACCAGGTCCTTGCCGGCCGCGCCATTGCGGTTCTTGCCCATGCCGTGGCCGCCGCGCGGGGCCTTGAAGTGCTGGGTATAGCGAAAGTCGATCAGTGTGTTGAGGCCGGCAACCGCTTCGAAGATGACGTCGCCGCCCTTGCCGCCGTTTCCGCCGTCGGGTCCGCCGTACTCAACGTACTTCTCGCGACGGAAGCTGACCGCACCCGGGCCGCCTGCGCCCGAACGGATATAGATCTTGGCCTGGTCGAGAAAATGCATCGTGGTTTCCGGCGGTCTCGCTCGTGGGTCCGTTCACGCAAGGACCAGCCCTGCCCGAACAGTGCCGGTGATGGACCAAGCCAATCCGGCACTCAAACAAAAAACCCGGCCGCGCCCGACCGGGTGAGATCCGGAAGCATTCCGGACCAGCGCAAAAACTTCAATTACTGGTGGAGCCGAGGGGGATCGAACCCCTGACCTCGTCATTGCGAACGACGCGCTCTCCCAGCTGAGCTACGGCCCCGTTCCAGCAATCGCACGTAGCGGACTCGCCACCACGCGAGCGGCTCCCTTAGCGAAGAGAGCCCACCCATGAAAGAGCAAAAATGCGCGAAGCGGACTTTCAGCCCACCTCGCGCATTCCTGCAATCAGGTTACTGCTGCAGCACGCCCGAAGCTGCCTGCGCCTGCTGCTCGAAAGTCGGACGCACGGTGATGTTGGCCTTGCCGTAGCGCGCTTCCCATGCCGCAAGGTCTGCCTTGTACTGCTCATAGCTGTCGAAGAACGACTTGAACGGCGCTTCCATCTTGGCAAGACCGGTGAAGGCGAAAGTCTCGAACTGGCCCGCATTGACCGTTTCCAGCTCCGCAGTCAGGTCCATCGCGGCCTGGCAGAAGTTCGCATCGACCGGCGGCAGCGAGAAGAAGTTATAGACCTGCGTCTGGTAGGTCTCGCGTGCCTTGATCGCCTCACGCCCCTTGTGCTGGGTCTGGAAGCTGCGGTCGATCTCGCGGTTCGCGGCATTGAGCGGCTTGGCATAGACCTTCAGGAAGCGCTTGTAGCCGTCGAGGATCGGCTGATACTGCACTTCCACGCAGTTGAGCGCCGCCACGTTGTAGGCCGAACGCAAGTTCCACACCGCCTGCGAGGTGGATATGCCCGAGTTCACCGTCTGGCGCACGCCGTTCACGTCTGCAGCCGGGACCGTCATGTTCTCGGGTGCACCCATCGGCGGCGTCGGCTTGGGCGGGATCACGACAACCGGCGGCGGCGGCGGCGGCGGCGGTGGCGGGGTCGAGCAGCCGGAAAGAACTGCGATCGTTACGGCCAGGACCGAGCCGGCCAGCAACGGCGCGCGGCGAACAAGCCCTTTCATCTTGTGGTTTTCCACCCTGTATCACTCCATCAGAACGGCCGGAATCCTATCTCCGCCTTGCGGCAAAAGAAATGCCCGGTGCGACGAACCGCACCGGGCATAATAGCAATGCCTGCCTGGACTGTGGATTACTCGCCCCGCGAGCGGGACGAGCCGCCATGTCCGCCCCGATCAGTCCCTCTGGCCGAGGAACGAGAGCAGGAACTGGAACATGTTGATGAAGTCCAGGTAAAGGCTCAGCGCGCCAAGGACGACCGCCTTGCCGACGAACTCCGTACCACGCAGTTGGTAGTACTGGTTCTTCAGCATCTGGGTGTCGTAGGCAGTCAGGCCGGCGAAGATCAGCACGCCGAGGATCGAGATCGCAAGCTGCAGCACCGTCGACCCGACGAACAGGTTGATCACCATCGCAACGAGGATGCCAACCACGCCCATGATCAGGAACGTGCCGAAGCCCGAAAGATCCTTCTTCGTGGTATAGCCGAAGAGGCTGAGACCAGCGAAGGCAGCCGCGGTCGCGAAGAACGTCGTCGCGATCGAGCTGGCGGTGAAGACCAGGAAGATCGCCGAGAGCGACAGACCCATGACAACGCAGAAGCCCCAGTAGAGCATCTGCAGCGTCGAGGTTTTCATCCGGTTCACGCCGAAGTTCATGGCCAGGACGAAGCCGAGCGGTGCCAGCATGACTACCCACTTGAGCGGGCTCGACAGCAATTGCACGGCCATGCCGGACGACGCGAAGAGCATCGCCACGATCCCCGACAGCAGAACGCCGGAAGCCATGTAGTTGTAGATCGAAAGCATGTGACGGCGCAGGCCCATGTCAAAGGTGGCCTGGCCAGCCGTGCGTCCGTCAAGGCTCGGAGACGCACCGAAGCCCGAGCGGGGCTGGGGGTCGTTCCAATTCGCCATTTCTAACTCCCTTTCCCGGCGCGCGCACAATGCCGTGGCCGGTTACACAATGAATATCGGCGCGCGCAGCCCAATATTCAAGAAAAACCGGACGTCGCGGATTGTGTCAAAGTGTAACCAACCGGGGCGAACGCCCCGGCGTCACTCAAGCCTTGCGCGCTTCGGCCGCCATTTCGGCATTGCGATCGCGCGATGCTTCCATGGCCGCGGCAATCACCTTGGCCAGCGCGTGGTCCGCATCGAGCACGTTCATGCCGGCACGGGTCGAACCGCCCGGGCTCGCGACCTTGTCGGCCAGTTCGCCCGGCGAGACCGGCGGCTGAGCCGCGGCCTGCCCGGCGGCAAGTTGTGCGGCGCCCTCGACCATGGCGATTGCGAGGCGCTGGGACTGTCCGGCGTCGAGGCCGAGGGCCGTCGCCCCTGCCGCGAGGGAATCGATGAAGCGATAGACAAAGGCGGGACCGCAGCCGGCTAGCGCCGTCACGGCATCGAACAGCTCTTCACCGGCCAGCCATTCCGGTGTGCCGAGCGGCTGCATGAGTGCCGTCACGGCCCCGCGGCCCTGATCGTCGAGTCCGCGGGAATCGAGGGCGATCGGCGACTTGCCGATGGCCGCAGCAAGGTTCGGCATGATCCGCACAACAGCGCCTGCTTCGGGGAAGCGGGCGGCAAGGCTGTCGAACTCGACGCCGGCAAGGATCGAGAAAAGCACCGTTTCAGCGCCAACCAGCGGCGCCAGCGACGGCGCGAGATCGTCAAGGCCCTGCGGCTTCACGCCCAGCATTATGGCATCGAAGCGCTCTTCGGGCAGTTCGCGCAGCAGGGTCACGCCCTCCGGAACGGCCTTGCGATAGGGGTCGACGACCGTGAAACACGAGGCCGGGATACCGCCTGCCAGCCATCCGTCGAGCATGGCACCAGCCATGTTGCCACAGCCTACGAGCAGGATGTTCTGAAAGCGGTCCATGTCTTCTCCTGTTGGGGGAACGGCTTGAATTGCCGCCCCAATTAGGCGCGCCGCCCTCGCCTGCCAAGGCCCAAAGCGCGGTTTTCAGCCGGACCAGCCCGCTCCGCTCTTACAACAGCGTCAGGCTTCTCCGGCCGCATCGACGAGCGCTGCCGAGAGCGCTTCGGAGGGGGTCTTGTCGCCCCACAGGATGAACTGGAAGACCGGGTAGAAGCGATCGCATTCCTCGATCGCCGCCTCGACTACCATCTGCGCCTGACCGGGGCCGAGCAGGCCATCTTCGCCCAGCATCAGACCATGGCGATAGAGAACCACGCTGCCGTTGGACCAGACATCGAAATGGCCGACCCAGAGCTGTTCGTTGATCATCGCCAGCGCTTCGTAAACCGCCGGGCGCTTGGCATCGGTGACGCGGATGTCGGGCAGGCACAGGAGCTGGAGCACCCGGTCCTCGCGCCGCCAGACTGCCTGGATCTGGTAGGTCGCCCAGCTTCCCTTCACTTCCGCCGAGATCTCGTCGTCGGACGTGTGTTCGAATGGCCAGTCGCGGGCTTCGAAAAGGCAGGCGAGCATCTCCACCGGAGCGGCATCGTCCTCGCTGGCCATCTCGTCCTGCACCGTTCTCATAAATCCTGACATTCATCCTCCGAGATATCTGGAGCATGGATGTCTTGCTTGCCCGGGGCAGCACAATGCAGGAGACCGAAACGCCTGCGCAAAACTGCACAAGCCTGTTTACAGGATGTGGATAAGACTAAACCAAAGATTAACCGCAGCCACCAGCCATCAGGAAGTTTACTACGCCTGATCGGTGTTTAGTTTGCGCTGGACACCGTCATTTGGTCGGCAATTCGTCCACGACCTGACCTGCCGGGCTGGTCCAGGGCAAGGCGTTCGCAACATCGGCCTTGCGCACTTCGGCGGCAAACTCGTTCGCCGCCTTGCTCGTCTCGAACGGCCCGACGAGGATGCGATTGGTCCGGCCCATCTCGCTGACATAGGGCTTTCGCCCCTTGAACAGCGCCGGGGTCTCACGCAGGTGCCGACGCCAGTCGAAGGCGATGGCTCCCTTGTCGCGGCCCACGCCGATCTGCACCCAGATCCGGCTCGGATGCGCGGGTGGCGGCGGCGGAGCCGGTTTCTCCGGCTTGGGAGCGGGCTTGGGTTCTTCCTTCGGCTTGGGCTTGGCCGGAACGATCTTGCGGATGTCGACTGCACCGGACGCCGGCATTGCCTGCGTCGTCGGCTTGCCGAGGTCGGCAAAGATGTCGCTGAGCGAAAGCTGGTTCGGCCCGGGCTCGGGTGGCGCCTCCGCAACGGGCGTGGACACCGGGGCCTGAACCGGAGCCGCCGAAACCTGGGCATCGGGAGCCCTGACAGGCGTCATCGCCGATGCCGAACCGCCGATACGCGCCAGATCGAAACCGCCGGAAGCCGGAGCAGACGGCCTTGCGGGCGCCTGGGAAGCAGGCGTAGCGGCCACGGCGACAGAGGTTGGCACCGGACGCGTTGACGGCGTGGGCATGGGCGTGGGCGCCATCGGGCGCGAAGGTGCCGGCGTAGGTGTCGGCGCGGCCTGAGCCATACTTGCGGCAGCAGCCGCCTGTCGCGCAGAGCTGGCGTTCACCGGCGGCAGTTCGCCATTGGCATCGCGCGGAGGCAGCTCTCCTGCATTCCGCTCGATCGCAGGCTTGGGATCGGGCGGCGCAACGCGGTCCGCCGAAGCCGAGGCCAGCGCGGCCTTGCGACGGTTCTCGGTGACTTCTGCCTCACGCCTCGCCTGTTCGGCCTGCGCCTTGACTGCCTTCTGCCGGCTCGCCTTGTCCGAAGGCTTGCCGGATGCCGACGACTGCGTATTGGCAGCGCTGGAGGGCAGCGCGGCCGCCAGTTGCACGGGCTTGTAGGAAGCGATGCGTGGATCGTCGCGGCCGATTTCCGATGCCTTGGGGAACTTGCCGAGGTTGGCCGCAGCAGCCTGCTGCGCCTTGGTCAGGCGCGGCATGTAGCGCAAATAGGGCGCCACGTTCTGGGCCAGCGGGGCAGGCAGGATCCGGTTCGCCAGATCGACCGCTTCCTTGGTGTCACCCACGATGGCCAGCGTGAAAGCGCGCGTTCGCCAGCCCGGCTTGTCCTGCTTGCGCAGCAGGGGCAGCAGAGTCTGTTGCGCCGCCTCGACATCGCCCGCGATGGCCTGACTGACGGCATAGCGCATGCGCGCCTCGTCATCGCCCGAACCGTCGAGCGCACCGATGTAGTAACGCTGGGCGGTTGCATTGTCGCCGACAAGGTCGAAGGCCAGGCCGCGGTCAGAAGCGATCTCACTGGCCCTGGCCCCTGCCCGTTCGGCCTCGGCAAAAACGGGAATCGCCGCAACCGGATCGCCGCTCAGCACCAGCGCTTTGGCCAAGCCCGACTTGATTCGCGCATTGTTGGGAGAAAGGTCTTCGGCGCGGCGATAGAAGCCGATCGAGGCGTCATAGTCGCCAAGGGCACGCGCAGCATCCGCAGCGTCCATCAGCGCATTGACGTCGCGCGGATCACGCCCGAGCCGCGTCAGGGCATCGCTGAGCTTCTGCGGATCGACACTGGGAATCGCCTGCACGATAGGCCGCGAGACGACCGGGGCACTCTGGGCCGATGCGGCGGCAGGGACGAACGAAACGGCAGCGAGGCCTACGCCTGCCAGGAACCGCGAAACCCTCAGCTCAAACCGCAAGATTCAGAAACCTCTATCGCAACGGCGACCATCGCACGCGCACGCCGTCAAATGAATTGCCGGGCTCCCCCATGCCGCCCGGTCGATGAACCTGCAGCGAACGGGCCGCCGACGCAATCATGCAGCGCGGCAGACGGTGCCGGGGATGCCACAAGAAGCAGAGGCGGCAACTGCAGTCACCGCCTCTGGCCTTGTACCGTTACTGGTTGTTCTGGCGCCCAAGGAAGCGCGGGATGCTGATCGAGGCGCTGTCCTCATCCTCATCCGACTGCGCGCTGGCTGCCGGCTTGGGCCGGGACAGGCTGGTCATGCGCTCGAACAGGGTGCTGCCACCGCCGGCAGCCGGCTGCGCCGGTGCGGGGCGACGCGGGATCGGCGTGGGGGAAGGCGCCGGAGCGGCCTGTCCGCCATCGAGCATCAGCTCGTCCTGGTTGCGCGCCGGTTCCGAAGCTTCGGCTTCAGCACCGAGGTCCAGCGGCTCCTTGCGCGGCGTGCGCAGTCCGGAAAGGCTGGCATAGCTGCCCGAAGCGGCTTCCTGCTGCTCGTCAGCGCCCTCGATCTCTTCGCTCGCGCCAAGTTCGAGCTCGTCGAACGACTGCGGCGCGGGAGCGGAGGCGACCGGTTCGACCTGCGGCGCAGGCGCCGGCTCGGGCGCGCTCAATTCAAGCGGCTCCGGCTCGCTGGGCGTTTCGACGGCAACCGGGCGGGCAACGGCCGGACGGACCGGGCCGCGCGAGGCGCCAAGGCTCATCGGGCGAGAAGCCACTTCGGCCTGCTCGGCGGTCTGCTCGATGCCGGTAGCAACGACCGAGACGCGGATCTTGCCCTGCAGGTCCGGGTTGAACGCCGAACCCCAGATGATGTTGGCATCGGGATCGACCAGTTCACGGATGTGGTTGGCCGCTTCGTCGACTTCGAGCAGCTTCATGTCGTCGCCGCCGATGATCGAGATGATGACGCCCTTGGCGCCCTGCATCGACACGCCGTCGAGCAGCGGGTTGGCGATCGCCTGTTCGGCCGCCTCGAGCGCACGGTTCGGGCCTTCGCCCTCGCCCGTGCCCATCATCGCCTTGCCCATCTCGCCCATGACCGAACGCACGTCGGCGAAGTCGAGGTTGATCAGGCCGGGCATGACCATCAGGTCGGTGATCGAACGCACGCCCTGCTGCAGCACTTCGTCGGCAAGCGAGAACGCTTCCTTGAAGGTCGTCTCCGCCTTGGCGACGAGGAACAGGTTCTGGTTCGGGATGACGATCAGCGTATCGACGTGCTTCTGCAGCTCTTCGATGCCCGCTTCGGCCGAACGCATGCGACGCGTGCCTTCGAACATGAAGGGCTTGGTCACGACGCCGACAGTCAGGACGCCCTTTTCACGCGCGGCCTGCGCGATGATCGGAGCGGCACCCGTGCCTGTGCCACCGCCCATGCCCGCCGCGATGAAGACCATGTGGACGCCGTCCAGCAGACGGTCGATTTCCTCGAGCGTCTCCTCGGCAGCGGCACGGCCCACTTCGGGACGCGAACCGGCACCGAGGCCCTGGGTGATGTCCGGCCCCAGCTGCACGCGGGTTTCGGCGATGGAATTGTTGAGGGCCTGCGCGTCGGTATTGGCCACCACGAAGTCGACACCCTCGATCTGGGCCTCGATCATGTTGGCAATAGCGTTACCGCCGGCACCGCCGACGCCGATCACGACAATCCGCGGGCGAAGTTCGTCAATCGCTGGCGGTCCGATGTTAATGCTCATTTAGCTCTCCTGCAGGCACGTGCGCGAAGAAATCACTTTGACTAGCCTGATTGCACGCTTCGACTCGTCCACGCAAAGCGCTCTTAACCTTTGTCCACAGCCGCTGCAGTGCAAGATGCGACGAATTGCTCCGACGCGAATGCAAGGCGTGCGGCCGCCTCAGAAATATTCCTTCAAGGCACTGACGACGCGACCGACCACACCAAGCCCACTGTACTTGACGGTCTTCTGGTGGCTCTTTCCGAGACTGCGGATGTCCACCGGGTCGTCGGCGGCGTATAACACAAGACCGGCCAAGGTTGAAAACCCGGGCTTTACATGGGCTTCGGCCAACCCGGCAAGCTGCGGGACACGGCCGATACGCACCGGCTTGCCGAGCGCGGCCTGCGCGAAATCGGCAAGGCCGACCAGCTCCGCGCCGCCGCCGGTGAAAACCACCTGCTGGCCGCGCTGACCGCTGAAGCGCATGGCTTTCAACGCCTTGCTGACTTCCTCCATCAACGCGCCGAGCTGACCGGTAATCACGCCGATCAGTTCGGCACGCGGTATGCGGTTCTTCTCGTCGGCATGGCGGGCGATGGGCCCGACGCCCTCCTCGCCCGGGGCATTGACCGGAATCATCTCGCGATGGTCGGTCGGGCTGGCGATGGCCGAGCCGTTAACGCACTTCAGGCGCTCCGCCTGGAAGCGGCGGATACCGAAGGCCGAGGCTATCGCATCGGTGATATCGGCCGAACCCATCGGGATCGGGATCATGTCGGTCAGCATCCCGCCCGAATAGATCGCGACATTGGTGACTTCCGCCCCGAATTCGACGAGCGCGACGCCCAGATCGCGCTCTTCGGGCGAGAGGCAGGCCTGCCCTGCCGCAATCGGCGAACCGACGACCGCCTCGACCTCGAGGTGCGCGCTCTGCACCGCCTCGGTGAGGTTGCGGATCGGCGCACCGTCGGCCAGCATGACGTGAATGTCGACACCTAGGCGCTCGGCATGGAGGCCTTTGGGATCGGTGACACCGTGTGCGCCATCGAGCCGGTACTGCGCCGGCTGCGCGTGCAGGACCATGCGCCCGTCGGGCTGGATCACGTCGCGCGCACTGACGAGCAGCTGGTCGATATCCTCCTGCTCGATCCGGCGACCGCCGATTTCGGCGTCGAACTGGTCGATCCGGCTGGCGAGCCCGGCCCCCGAGCAGCCGATCCAGACTTTCTGGACCGAAGTGTTGGCCATCCGCTCGGCGCGGTCGATGGCATCACGCACGGCATAAGTCGCCGCGGTCATGTCCGTGACGTAGCCGCGCTTGATGCCCTGGCTGGCGCGATGGCCTGAGCCCAGGACGATCATGTCTCCGGTTTCCGAAATGCCTGCGACGATCGCGGAAATGCGGAAGGAACCGATATTGACCGCGCCGAAGACGCGGGTGATGCGCGGGCCTGCCATCAGTCTGCCTCCACACTGTGCGGAACCGCGCCCGCCTTGAGCGCGAGTTCCCTGCCTTCCTCGTCGGGCACGCGCAGGTAAATGCGATCGCGTGCCCGCATGTCGAATGCGGCGACCTTGCCACCCAGCAGGCGGTTGGTCCCATCGAGCCGGGCGAACGTGACCAGCGCATTGGCCGAAGGCTTTTCACCCTCGGGTAGCGCGAGCACCTGCCCGGTCTTGAACGTCAGGTTCCAGCGGCGATTGCCGATCCACTCCGCCTCGCGCACGCGCGGCTTGAGCGCAGGCGCGGCCTCGAGAAGATGTGCAAGCTGGGTCACCTGCTGTCCGGCACCGAAGCCCGAAACGATAAGCCGACCCTGCGCATCCTTGCGGCTGATTGCCTCCAGTTCGTGGCCGGATTCGTCGATCAGCACGAAGCGGTCCGCCTTGCGCAGCACCGCATGCGGCTCGCGCTCGACGATGTCGATCACCAGCGTATCGGGCAACTGTCGCGAGACGCGCGCGTCCTTGATCCACGAAAGCTCGAGCAGCTCGCTGCGCAGCCCTTCGAGATCGACGTCGGGCATCGCCCGGTTCCGTTCGGCCAGAGCCTTTTCATAGACCTTGAGCTTGTTGATGTTCTGGGCCCCGCGCACGACCACGGTCTTGACCTCGAAGCCTGAATGCGCGGCGATCTGGGCCATCTGGTCACCAACCATCAACGGAAGACCCGCGGCGCTGGCAGCCAGCCACGCCAGCACGCCCGCCCCGGCAAGGATCGCGATGAGGAAGATGCGGTGGAGCTGGTCTTCCGAGAACGGCAGCCAGCTCATCACGACGTCCATCGCAGAGCCGGTCGTCGCCCGGGCCTGCCGGACCTTGGCCTTGGTGCCCTGCCTTGCGGCGGACTTCCTTGCGCTCTTCGACTTGCGCCGGATCGTCTGGCTCATTCAGCCCCCTTCACTGCCCCCGCAGCTTGCTTCGCCCGCGCATCCTCCAGCGCCTCGGCGATAATCGCCTCGACGAGGTCGGCATATTCCATGCCGCAGGCCCGCGCCTGCTCGGGTACGAGGCTGAGCGGCGTCATGCCCGGCTGGGTGTTGGTTTCCAGCAGGAACAGCCCTTCGACGCCCTGTGTATCGTCCCAGCGGAAGTCCGATCGGCTGGTGCCCTTGCAGCCGAGCAGTCGATGCGCGCGCAGGGCAAGGTCCTTGCACGCCTGTGCGATCTCGTCGGGGATTTCGGCCGGGCAGACGTGCTCGGTCAGACCGTCGGTGTACTTGGAATCGAAATCGTAGAAGCCCGACTTCGGCTTCAGTTCGGTCACCAGCAGGGCGCGGTCGCCGATCACCGCCGTCGTCAGTTCGCGACCGCGGATGTAGGGCTCGGCCAGCAGGTTGTCGAATTCTTGCCACGGCCCCTTCGCGTCGCGCCGGATCGGATTGCCGTAATTGCTCTCGTCGGTGACGATGGCGACGCCGACCGACGAACCTTCGTTAACGGGCTTGAGCACGTAGGGCCGCGGCAGCGGATCGCGCTCATACAGCTCCTTGGAGGCAACGATGCGGCCACCCGGCATCGGAACGCCATGCGGCACGAGCGCCTGCTTGGTCAGTTCCTTGTCGATGGCGATGACCGAGGTGGCAAGGCCGGAATGGGTATAGGTAAGCCCCATCAGGTCCATCATCCCCTGGACCGTGCCGTCCTCGCCGGGCGCGCCATGGAGCGCATTGAACACGACATCGGGCCTGGCTTCGGACAGACGCAGCGCGACATCGCGGTCCATGTCGATGCGGGTGACCTTGTGGCCCTTGGACTCCAGCGCCCTGGCCACGCCTTCGCCGCTCATCAGCGAAACGGACCGCTCATGAGACCAACCGCCCATCAGGACCGCGACATGAAGTTTGGGAAGGCTCACTGTGTACCTGCTTGCTGTGTGTTGGACGCATCGGCCGGCGTGCCGACGCGCTGGATTTCCCATTCGAGCTCGACGCCCGAGCTTTCCCGGACCCTGCGGCGCACTTCCTCGCCCAGCGCCTCGATGTCGGCGCTTGTTGCGCCGCCGGTGTTGATCAGGAAATTGGTGTGTTTCTCACTGACCTGCGCGCCGCCGATCTGAAGCCCGCGGCAACCCGCCCGGTCGACCAGCTGCCAGGCCTTGTGCCCTTCGGGGTTCTTGAAGGTGGACCCCCCGGTCTTGGAGCGCAGCGGCTGGCTGGCCTCGCGGCTGGCCGATATCCGGTCCATTTCCGCCTGGATCGCTGCCGGTTCGCCGGGCTGCCCCCTGAAGCGCGCAGCCACGACGATGGCGCCTTCGGGCAGTTCCGAATGGCGATAGGTATAGCCGAGATCGGCATTGCCCAGCGTCACCAGTTCACCCGAACGCAGGACGACGTCGCAATCGACAAGGATGTCCTTGACCTCCCCGCCATAGGCGCCGCCGTTCATGCGCACGAAGCCGCCGACCGTGCCGGGGATCGAGCGCAGGAATTCGACGCCGGAAATCCCGTTGTCGCGCGCAGTGGAGGAAACGAGAATGCCCGAGGCCCCGCCTCCGCAATCCAGTGTCACCTCATCGACCCGCGCGACCTTGGCGAAAGGCTTGCCCAGCCGCACGACAACGCCGCGCACGCCGCCGTCGCGCACGATCATGTTCGAACCCAGACCCAGCGCCATGACCGGCACCGCGGGATCGAGATCGCGCAGGAAAGCCTGCAGGTCGTCGATGTCCTTGGGCTCGAACAGCCACTCGGCCGCGCCGCCCGACTTGAACCAGACGAGCGGGGCCAGCGGCGCATTGGCAGTCAGCTTGCCGGAAACGGAAGGAAACAGGGCTTCCATCAGAACCGCCACATCCCGAGCCACGCCCACTGCGCGCGCGCCAGTCCCTCAGCCGCCTCGCGCGCCTTCTCGTTGGCTTGGCCGAGCAATTCCCCGGCCTCTTCCTTGCGGGCAGGGTCGATCGAGGCCTGACTGGCCTCGACGTACTTCTGCAAGGCTTCGATGTGGTGGCGATGGGATTCTGAAACCAGCTCCAGCCAATCGAGAGGGTTGAACAGGTTCACGCCGTCCTCCGCGATCGGATCTCGTCGGCCAGGCCCGCGGCCCACTTGGTGATGTCGCCGGCGCCCAGACACACGACCATGTCCCCGGGTTGCGCCGTGGCTGCCAGCGCGTCGGCCAGTTCGCCCGGGCCTGCGATGACCTGCGCGGAACGGTGTCCGCGCGACTTCATGCCCTCCACCATGGCGGCGCTGTCGACGCCCTCGATCGGCTGCTCGCCGGCAGCATAGACCGGGCTGGCATAGACCACATCGGCATCGTTGAAGGCGGTCTGGAACTCATCCATGTGATCGCGCAGGCGCGTGAAGCGGTGCGGCTGGACGACGGCGATGACCCGGCCCTTCACGCCCTCGCGTGCGGCGGCAAGGACAGCGCGGATCTCAACCGGGTGATGGCCGTAATCGTCGATGATCGCCACCCCGTCGACTTCGCCGACCTTGGTGAAGCGGCGCTTTACCCCGCCGAACTTGGCGAAGCCGCCCTTGATGCACTCGTCCGAGCAGCCCATCTCGACAGCCACGCCGACGGCCGCCAGCGCGTTCTGGACGTTGTGGCGACCGGGCATCGGCAGTTCGATCCCCGCGATCCGGCGGAACGAACCGTCGCGCTGGCGCAGGGCTACGTCGAAGCGGTTGCCGCCCGGGATCGGCATCACGTTCTCGCCGCGGATGTCGGCCTGCGCGGAGAAGCCATAGGTCACCACGCGGCGGTCGCGGACCTTGGAGATCACGCCCTGCACTTCGGGATGATCGATGCACAGCAGCGCCGCGCCGTAGAACGGTACGTTCTCGATGAACTCGACGAAGGCTTCCTTCACACGCTCGAAAGATCCGTAATGGTCGAGGTGTTCGGGATCGATGTTGGTGACAACGGCGAGCGTGCCGTCGAGACGCAGGAACGAGCCGTCGCTTTCGTCGGCTTCCACCACCATCCAGTCCGACGCGCCGAGACGGGCGTTCGAACCGTAGGAATTGATGATGCCGCCGTTGATCACGGTAGGGTCGATGCCGCCCGCGTCGAGCAGGGCCGCGACCATCGAGGTCGTCGTCGTCTTGCCGTGGGTGCCGGCGACGGCGACAGTGTTCTTCAGCCGCATCAGCTCGGCCAGCATCTCGGCGCGGCGCACCACGGGGATGCGGTGTTCGAGCGCATAGACCACTTCGGGATTATCGCGCTTCACCGCCGTGGACGTGACGACGACTGCGGCCCCGGCGACGTTCTCACCGGCATGGCCGATCATCACCTTGATCCCGCGCTTGCGCAGGCCGTCGATTACGTAGCCCTCGGCAATGTCGGAGCCCTGCACCGAATAGCCCAGGTTGTGCATGACTTCGGCAATGCCGGACATGCCGATGCCGCCGATGCCCACGAAGTGAATCGTGCCGATATCCGTGCCGACGCCCTTCACAGTGCAGGCTCCCGGGCCAGTGCCTCGTTGCCGTTGGCAGGGGTTGCCTTCCTGTCCATGCGGATCACGTCCATGATCGGGGCCGCGCCGAAGCTTTCGACCAGATCGGCCAGATCGCGCGCGGCATTGGGATAGCCGCAGTTCCAGGCCGCATGGGCGGCATTGGCAAGAGTCTCGGGATGCTGGGCCATGGCCTGTATCTGCTTGGCGAGCGTGGCGCCGGTGAAGCCCTCCTGCCGGATCGAGCGGGCCCCGCCCGCAGCGACGATCTCACGCGTGTTGGCGGCCTGATGGTCGTCGGTCGCGATCGGCAACGGGATGAGAATGGCGGGACGGCCGACCGCGGTCAGCTCGGCGATGGTCGAAGCTCCTGCCCGTCCGATGAACAGGTGGGCAGAGGCCAGACGCTGGTCCATGTCCTCGAAATAGGTCGCCAGTTCGGCGGGGATGCCGTGGCTGGCATAGCGTTCGCGCACGGCCTCGATATCCTCGGGGCGGCACTGCTGGATGACCTGCAGGCGCGAGCGCAGAGCGGGCGGCAACATGGCCAGGCCATCCGGCACGACCTGCGAAAGCACGCGCGCGCCCTGGCTGCCGCCGGTCACGAGAATGCGGAACAGGCTGTCCTCGGTGAAATCCGGGAACGGCTCGTCGCGAAGCGTGAGCACTTCGCTGCGTACCGGATTGCCGACGAGCGTCACCTTGCCTGCATGCCTGGGATCGAGACGGTCGACTTCCTCGCAGGACGTGGCGATGGCATCGACCTTGCCCGCGAAGTAGCGGTTCACGCGGCCCAGCACGGCGTTCTGTTCATGCAGCACGGTCGGGATCCTGGCAGCCGTGGCGGCCAGCAGCGTCGGCATGGCAGGATAGCCGCCGAAGCCGACGACGGCCGAAGGCTCGAAGCTGTCGAACAGGCGCAGCGCCATCTGGCGGCCATCGAGAATGCCGCGCGCGCCCTTGAGCCAGTTGACCGGGTTCTTGCCGGCAATGCGGCCGGGCGGCAGCACGTGCGCAGGCAGGAAATCCGGCTTTCCGGGAATCGCCGCACCGCGCTCGTCGGTGATGAGCGCAACGTGGTGCCCGCGCCGGTCGAGCTCGGCGGCAAGCGCGAAAGCGGGAATGAGGTGTCCGCCCGTCCCGCCCGCGGCGAGAACGTAGTGGCGGCTGACCTGACTCATGAATTGTCTCCGATGGCGCGAAGCGAAAAGCGTTCGCGCTTGATGTACGGATTTCGCCGGGTAATCGCCAGTAGCAGCCCCATCGCCAGGCAGACGGCGACGGTGGACGAACCACCGTAGCTGATCAGCGGCAGGGTCATGCCCTTGGACGGGAAAAGCTGCAGATTGACGAGGATGTTGATGAAGGCCTGTCCGCCGAACTGGGCGGCAAGGCCCGAGGCGGCCAGCACGGTGAAGAGGTCTTCCTCGTCGACGAGGCGCAGCAGGATGCGGGTCAGCACGGCAATATAAAGCAGGACGATCACGATGCACGCGATCAGTCCGAATTCCTCGCCGATGACGGAAAAGATGTAGTCGGTATGCGCTTCGGGCAGCGCGAACTTGCGCGTGCCCATCCAGAAGCCCAGCCCGGACCAGCCCCCGTTCAGCAGGGTACGTTCGGCAAGGTCGACCTGGTCGAAGGCGGTGCCGCCGAACAGGAAGTTGTCGATACGGTTCCGGCCGTTCTCATAGGTGAAGTACATCAGGACGATGCCCACCAGGCCGGCACCCGCGAAGATACCGATGCGCTTGAGCGGAATGCCTGAAAGCAGGATCAGCACGAAAAAGGTGCCGCCGAACAGCATGGTCGAACCGAAGTCCGGCTGGGCCATGAGCAGTGCGCCGAGCAGCGCCATGACCGCGAAACAGATTCCGACGACGGGAATGTTCGGATCGCGCGCGCGCCACGAAAGGATCCAGGCCAGCAGGATCGGGTAGCCGCACTTGAGGAACTCGGACGGCTGGATCGAGACACCGAGACGGATCCAGCGCCGCGCCCCGTTCACTTCGGAACCGACGAAAGGCACCAGCACCAGCAGGAACAGCATGGCCCCCGCCATCAGGATGCCGATGCGTCGGGCGCTGTCCTTGGTCCGGGTCGAGGCCCAGAACATCGCGGCGAGGCCGATCAACTGCCAGCGCATGTGCAGGTAGAAGAAGTGCAGTTCCGGCAGGCGCTCATGCGCCGTTGACAGCCGCTTGGCGCTGGCCGGCGAGCCTGCGGCCACAGCGACCGCGCCGATGCCCATGAGGATCAGCACGATGGCCAGCACCGCGCGGTCGATTTCCTGCCACCAGATCGCCAGTTCGCTGCGGCGATTGCGGTTGTAGCGGGCGGCGCGCGAATTGGAGCCCGGAGCTGCGGTCGCCATCAGGCTTCCTCCTCTTCCTCGGGCGCAAGCAGCGCCTCGACGATCTGGCGGAAGACTTCGCCGCGCGCCTCATAGTCGCGGAACTGGTCGAAACTGGCGCAGGCCGGGGACAGCATCACCACGTCGCCCGGCTTGGCCGCGGCCATGGCCTCACGGATCGCCTCGGCCATCATCTCGCTGCGATGGACCCGCGTATGGGGGGCGAGAATCTCGGCAAAGCGCGGTCCGGCATCGCCGATGGTATAGGCCGCTGCGAGGTTGCCGAAATAGGGCGCGCACTCGTCAAGGTCGTCGCCCTTGGGCAGACCGCCGACGATCCAGTGGATGCGCGGTTCCGGGTCGGGCGGGAACGCGGCCAGCGCCGGAGCCGCCGAAGCCGGGTTCGTCGCCTTGCTGTCATTGATGTAGAAAACGCCATCGGCCTCGGCGACGCGCTCCATGCGGTGCGGCAGTCCGCGAAAGGTGCGTATGGCGCGCTTCCATTGCTCCGGCTTGATGCCGAGCGCCTCGACGATGGCAACGGCAACGGCCGCATTCTGCAGGTTGTGCGGCCCCTGCAGCGAAGGCCACTTCTTCTGGAGCGTCGTGAGCTTGGCGCCATCGACGACGCGGACATGATCGAGGCCGCGCCGGTCGGCCTCGGCACTGGCGATGGCGGCTGTTTCCGCATCGCCGCTGCCGAAAATCGCGTCATGCCCTGCGCCCTGCATCGTGAAGAGCCGCGCCTTGGACGCCGCGTAGGCCGCAAAGCCGTCGTAGCGGTCGAGGTGGTCGGGCGTGATGTTGAGCAGCGCGGCCACTTCGCAATCGAGGTTTTGCGTCAGGTCGATCTGGTAGCTGGAAAGCTCCAGTACATAGACTCCGCCCTCGGGAAGCGGATCGGTGCCGAGGATGGGCACGCCGATGTTGCCGCCCATGCGCACGGGCACACCGGCCTTTTCCAGCAGGTGATGGACCAGTGAGGTAGTGGTCGACTTGCCGTTGGTACCGGTGATGCCGACAACGCGATGGGCAGGCAGGCTGGACCGCGCCAGCGCGAAAAGCTCGATATCGCCGATGACCGGAACCCCGGCACGCTGCGCGGCCGAGGCGATGGGATGGCGGTTGAGCGGAATACCGGGCGAGACGACCACGCCGTCGTAGCCGGAAATATCCGCCGTCACCGGGTCGGCCAGCTCGACGCGGCCGGCCAGCACCTGCCGGGGCTCGTCTCGGTTATCCCAGGCCATCACGTGCGCCCCGCTGGCCAGCAGGGTCTCGACGGCGGTCATCCCCGAGCGGGCAAGCCCAAGGACCGCGTATCGTTTACCGGCAAAGGCGGGGGAGACGATCACGCCTGTCCCCTTATCGCAGCTTCAGCGTGGACAGGCCGATTACGGCAAGCACGATCGAGATGATCCAGAAGCGGATCACGACCGTCGATTCCTTCCAGCCCTTCTGTTCGAAGTGGTGGTGGATCGGTGCCATGCGGAACACGCGCCTTCCGGTCCGCTTGAACCAGAAGACCTGGATGATAACCGAAACCGCTTCGAGGACGAACAGGCCGCCGACGACGGCAAGCACGATCTCGTGGTGCGCGGCAACGGCGATTGCGCCCAGCGCCCCGCCCAGCGCAAGGCTGCCGGTATCGCCCATGAAGACAGCCGCGGGAGGTGCGTTGAACCACAGGAAGGCCAACCCTGCGCCCATGATCCCGGCGCAGAAGATCGCCAGTTCACCGGCACGCGGCACGTGGGGAATGCCAAGGTAGGTCGCATAGTCGACGCGGCCGGCCAGGTAGCAGATGATCGCGAACGTGCCTGCAGCGATAATCACCGGCATCGTCGCAAGACCGTCCAGACCGTCCGTCAGATTCACGGCATTGCCTGCGCCGACGATCACGAAGGCGGCGAAGACGTAGTAGAACGGCCCCAGAGGAATGTAGCGACCCGTGAGGAACGGCACATAGAGGTTCGTGTTGAGCTGGCTGACGATAATGTAGGCGGCAATGCCGGCGACCACGAATTCCATCGCCAGACGCACCCTTCCGGGCACGCCCTTGTGGCTGCTCTTCGAGACCTTGTCGTAGTCGTCCAAGAAACCGATGGCGCCGAAGCCCACCGTCACGGCCACACAGGCCCAGACGAAGGGGTTGGACATGTCCATGTACAGCAGCATCGACACGATCAGCGCGATCAGGATCATCAGCCCGCCCATCGTGGGCGTGCCGCGCTTGGCGAGGTGCGACTGCGGGCCGTCCTCACGGATCGGCTGCCCCTTGCCCTGGCGGATTCGCAGCATGTTGATGAACTTCGGCCCGATGATCAGGCCGATGACGAGAGCCGTCATCAGCGCCGCGCCGGAGCGGAACGACTGGTAGCGAAAGAGGTTGGCCAGCCCTTCGAAATGAAACCATTCTGCGAAAAGATACAGCATCTTGCGGGGTGACCCCCTACCCTTCCTGCTTGCTGAGCGCCGTTACCAGGGAAGCGAGACCCACCGAATTCGAACCTTTGACAAGGATTGCATCATCCCTCTCAAGTCCGAATGCGCGCAAGGCATCGACAGCTTCCCCTACAGTGGCGCAATGCGCGAAAGCCACGGTTTTGCCAAGTTTCGCGCCTTCCGATTTCCCCAATTCCCCATCGGTGAGGGCCTTCGCGAGTGGCGTCATCTCTTCGCCGACGAGCACGGCATAATCGACTCCGGCCTCGCGGATCGGTTCGGCCAGCGCGGCATGATAGTCCGGACCGTGGCTGCCCAGTTCCTTCATCGCACCCAGGACCGCGATCCGGCGCCGCGCCGGAGTGCGGCCCAGCTGGGCCAGCGTCGCGCGCATGGAAGCCGGGTTGGCGTTGTAGCTCTCGTCGATCAGCAGGGCCTTGCGCTGGCCCTCGTCGTCTGCCTCACCGCCCGGAACGTCGATCTCGACACGCGCGCCGCGGCCCGGAAGACCGCCCATTTCGGCCAGCGCAACCCCGGCTGCGCCAAGGTCTCCCTTGACCGCGCGCACCGCCGCCATGACCGCAAGCGAGTTCATCACCCAGTGTTCGCCCGGCGCGGCAACGGTGTAACACACGCGCCGGTCGCCCATGTCGACCGTCACCAGCGAACCGCCGCCGATGGCCGAAACCGTATCGAGCAGGCGCACGTCCGCATCGCCGGCCTTGCCGAAAGAGACGACTTTCGCCCCGCACGCCACTGCCGCATCGCGAAGGCGCAGGAAATGCGGGCTGTCCGCCGGAATGACGGCAGTGCCACCTTCTTCAAGGCCCTGGAAGATCTCGGCCTTGGCATCGGCGATCGCTTCCTCGGAGCCCAGCATCTCGATATGCGCCGGGGCGATGGTCGTGATCACCGCAACGTGCGGGCGCACCTGCCGGGTCAGCGCGGCGATCTCGCCCGCGTGATTCATACCCATCTCGAAGATGCCGAAGCGCGCGCGACCGGGCATGCGCGCAAGGCTGAGGGGCACCCCGACATGGTTGTTGTAGCTCTTGACCGAACGGTGCGCGTCGCCACGGCTGGAGCGATCGAGCGCTGCGAAAATCGATTCCTTGACGCCCGTCTTGCCGACCGACCCGGTCACGCCGATGATCGGGCCGCGCGCGCGCAGGCGGGCGGCCGCGCCCAGCTTCTCCAGCGCCTCGGTCGTGTCCTTCACCAGGATGTGCGGACCGTCCACGGGACGGTCGACGACGACGGCCGCCGCGCCCTTGGCGAAGGCCATCTCAACGAAACGGTGGCCGTCCATGCTTTCGCCCTTCAAGGCAAAGAACAGGTCTCCGGGCTGGACGTCGCGGCTATCGATTTCGACGCCGGAAACGGTAAATTCGGCGTTCGCCGTGCCCTTGACCGCGCGCGCGATCGAAACCGCATCCCACAGCGCAGACGGGTTCTCATCCGACAGTTCAGCAGGCCAGTCGAGAATCCGGGCAACAGCGTTCATCGTCTTCTACCTCCCCAGTGCGCCAGCCATTTCCCTGGCAACCGTGACGTCGTCGAATGGCAGGACGCGCACATCTGCGCCGCTGCCGATTATCTGTCCTTGCTCATGTCCCTTGCCGGCGATCAGGACGATATCGCCGGCTGCGGCGGCCTCGACGGCGGCACCGATCGCCTCCCGTCTGTCGCCGATTTCCCTGCCCTTGCCCTGTATGCCTGCCAGGATCATGGACCGGATCGCGGCGGGATCTTCGCCGCGAGGGTTATCGTCGGTGACGATCGCGAGATCCGCGCCCTGCGCCGCTACCTTGCCCATTTCCGGGCGCTTGCCCGTGTCGCGGTCGCCGCCCGCGCCGAAGACGACGATCAGGCGCCCGGCGACGTGGGGCCGAAGCGCGGCAATCGCTGCTTCCAGTGCATCGGGCGTATGCGCGTAGTCGACATAGACCGGCGCGCCGGACGGCGTGATCGCCGCGCGCTCGATGCGGCCGCGAACGGTCTGCAGGCGCTTGAGCGCATCGAAAGTGGCATGCGCCTCGCCTCCGGTCGCCAGGACCAGACCCGCCGCGACCAGTGAATTGGCAGCCTGGTATGCGCCGATCAGCGGCAGATCGATGGTATGGTTGGTGCCTGCGTACGCAATCTCCAATTTCTGCCCGAGCCCACCGGGCGTGCGGCCAAGAAGGCGGATATGCTCGCCCTTCGTGCCGACGGTAAACAGCTTCAGTCCGCGCTTGCCGGCATGCTCGATCGCCTTGTCGGACCACGCATCGTCCGCCCAGACGACCGCCGTGCCTCCGTCAACCACCACTTCGTCGAACAGACGCATCTTCGCGGCGAAGTACTCTTCCATCGTCGCATGATAGTCGAGGTGGTCGCGGCTGAGATTGGTGAAGGCGCCGGCTGCGACGCGCGGCCCCTCGATGCGGAACTGCGAAAGGCCGTGGCTCGATGCCTCATAGGCAACGTGCGTTACGCCCTCACGCGCCAGGCCTGAGAGGTTCCCGAGGAAGGTGACGATATCGGGCGTGGTCAGCCCGGTCGAAACCGTCTCTTCGCTGGTGGTTACGCCCAGCGTGCCGATCGACGCCGCACGAATGCCGGCCATGCGCCAGATCTGGCGCGTCAGTTCGACCGTGGAGGTCTTGCCATTGGTGCCGGTCACCGCGACCAGCGTCTGCGGCACGGGCGTGAAGAACTGGGCCGCCAGCCGGGCGAAGAGCCCGCGCGGTTCAGCGTCGGCAAAGTGGATCGCGCCTTCGACCCGTGCATCGGGCGCGGCGACAACCGCAACCGCGCCGGCCTCGATGGCGGCGGCGATGAAATCCTCGCCATTGAACTTCGCGCCGCGGAACGCGCCGAAGACCGTGCCGGGCGCGACCTTGCGATGATCGATGGCGAACCCGGTTACGGTCGCCTCGCCGCTTTCGGTCAGGGCGATGCCCGCTGCAGTGCAAAGATCGGTCAGTTTCATTCGCCGTCAGCCTCTGACGCACGCACTTCATTGGGGATGAGCGGCTTGAGATCGGAAATGTCGATATCGCGCGTTTCGTCGGGCATGATGCCGAGGATCGGGCCGATGCGCGGGACGACGCGGCCGATGACCGGCGCTGCGTTCCAGGCCGCCGTGCGCTGGAAGGACGTGGCCTGCGTACCCTGCGGCTCGTCGAGCATGGCGATCACGACAAAGCGCGGCTTGTCCATCGGGAAGGCCGAGGCGAAGGTCGAGATCAGCGAGTGATGGCGATAGCCGCCTGCGCCGGGCTTTTCGGCCGAGCCGGTCTTGCCGCCGATGCGGAAGCCCGGCGCGTCGGCCTTGCGGCCGGTACCGTAGCGCACGATCATGCGCAGGAGCTGGCGGCTGCGCGCGCTGGTCGACGCCTTGAACACACGGTGCCCTGCCGGAACGTCCGACGGATCGAGCTTCCTGAGCGTCGCCGGACGCCAGATCCCGCCATTGACGAGCGCGGCATAGGCGCTGGCGAGGTGCAACGGGGTAACGGCAATGCCGTGACCGTAGGACACCGTCATCGTGCGCAGGCGCGGCCATTCGCCCTTGGGCCAGATCGGGAAGCCGCGCGCCGGAAGCTCGATGTCGGGACGCCGGTCCATGCCCAGCGCTTCCATCGTCTTCTTGAGACGCACGCCGCCCAGTTCGTCGGCAATCTGCGCGGTCACCACGTTCGAGGAATGGATCAGGGTTTCGGCCACGTTGAGCGAATCGCCCATCGAGTGGCTATCCTTGATCGTGAAGCGACCGAGGTGAAGCGGGTGCGCCGACCAGCGACGGCCGAGATCGGTGATCGTGCCGGCATCCATCGCCGATGCCACAGCCAGCGGCTTGAACGTGGACCCCAGTTCGTAGACCTGGTTGGTCACGCGGTTGAAGCCGTGGGGCACTTCGCCGAGCTTGGCCTGCTCTTCGGAAATGACCATGTCGGTCGGCTTGACGTGGTTCGGGTCGAACGAGGGGAGCGAAGCGAGCGCCAGCACTTCGCCGGTATCGACATCGAGAATCACCCCGCCAGCGCCCTTTGCCTGCGATTCCGCCATGGCGCGGCCGAGTTCGTCTTCCAGTGCGCTCTGCACACGAAAGTCGATCGAGAGCACGGCAGGATGCGTGCGGCCTTCGGGCGAAACGAGCTGGTCGTCGAAAGCTTCTTCCATGCCGACCTTGCCCTTGCCGTAACTGTCGACATAGCCGAGCACGTGTGCGGCCATCGAGCCCTGCGGGTAGTAGCGCGTCGCCTCGAGCGGGAACTCCAGCGCCGGTTCGCCCAGCGCATGGACCTTGTTAGCGTCATCGGGAAGGATCGACTTGCGGATGTAACCCGCCTTGCCGGACTTCAGGCGCTCGAGCACCAGAGCACGGTCCAGATCGGGGAAGATGCGCAGCAGGCCGTCGGCCACTTCGTCGGGCGTGTGGATCAGCGACGCCCCCTCGGTCATCGCGCGCGGATTGAACCACAGCGAATAGGCCCGGAACTCACGCGCCAACGGCACGCCGTTGCGATCGACGATTTCACCCCTGTCGGGCACGAGAAGGTCGGAGAGGCTACCGTCGTGCGTGGAAACCCCGGTCATCCCGAGATAGACGATCCTGAGCAACGCGCAGGTGCCCACAAGCACGAAAACGCCCAGAATCCAGAGCGTGCGCAGCTTGGCGACAAGCAGCGAGCGCTGGCGGACGTTGACGAGCTTGCGTCTTCCTGACGATATCGTTGTCGGGATCGCAATCGCGGTCACTGCTGGGCAGCCTCCGCCAGTTCGATGCGGGCCAGGCGCTTGCTCAGGCTGGCTGCGTCATGCTTGAGAGCCTTGAGCTCGGGATCGAGATCCTTGGTCGCCGCTTCCTGCGACTTTTCCGCTTTTTCGGGCACGGCAGCGGTGGCACCGCTGACCGGTGAGACCATCGCCAGCAGCGAACCGCCCGAATCCTTGTCGGCGGGCACTTCGGCGTTGGCGTAACGGATCGGCTCGGGCGCGCCCGGCGCAGCCGCCTTGCCCAGCGCGGCAAGCTGGCGCTCACCCTCGATGTACTGCCCTGCCACCGGCGCCTTGTAGCCGAACTCCAGGTCGTTGAGCTGCTTGAGCGCCTGCTGGTTCGAGCGGGTCTGGAACTCGGTCTCGAGGAAGTCGATGTCGCGCTGCACGTAGACGATGCTCTTCTCGGCATCGTGCACCTGGCTCTTCACCGCGTTGACCCGCAGGGTCAGGCCGATCGTCATCGCACCGCAGACCAGCAGCACCGAGATCCAGCCGATCGAATGTACGCGATCGCGGGTGAGGTTCATGCTGCGCTCCTGTGGGTATCTCTGGCGGGGGCATCGGTGCGCACGGCGCTGCGCAGGGTGGCGGATCGGGATCGGGGGTTGGCGTCGAGTTCGGCCTCGCCAGGCCGGATCGCTTTCGACAGCTTGGTGAAAGTGGCCACCACACCACCGCCAACCTGCGGCAGGTGGCGGGAGGTGGACGCCCCGCCGCCGCTGGCGTCGCGCAGGAAGCGCTTCACCTTGCGGTCTTCGAGGCTGTGGAAGGTGACGACCGCCAGACGGCCGCCCGGATTGAGCAGGTTTTCTGCGCCCGAAAGGCCTGCATCGAGCTCGTCGAGCTCTCCGTTCACATGGATTCGTATGGCCTGGAAGGTCCGCGTTGCCGGATCCTTCGGGGCATTTGCGCCCTTGTACTTCGGATTGTAGCCAAGCGCCTTGCGCACCACCCGGGCCAGTTCCCCGGTCGTGGTCAGCGGCCGTGCGGCGACGATGGCGCGGGCGATCCGGCGCGACTGACGCTCTTCCCCGTAGAGGTAGAGCACGTCGGCGATCTCGGCCTCGTCCGCCTCGTTCAGGAAGTCGGCCGCCGAAAGCCCCTGCTGCGACATACGCATGTCGAGCGGGCCGTCGGAACCGAAGGCGAAGCCGCGCTCCGCCTGATCCAGTTGCATCGAGGAAACACCAATGTCCATGACGACGCCATCCACGCCGGAAACGCCGGATTCTCCCAAGCCCTCGACCATTTCCGAGAAGCGGCGCGGGTGCAAGACGAGGCGCGGCGGATCGCTGTCCAGCTCGGGCCATTTTCCACGGTTGCGTTCAACGGCGGCAATGGCATCGGGATCGCGATCGAAGGCATGGACCGTCGCCCCGGCGTCGAGCAGCCGCCGGGTGTAGCCGCCCGCACCGAAAGTGGCATCCACGATGACGTCGCCGCCCTGGGGGTTCAGGGCGGCGACGACTTCGTCGAGAAGCACCGGGACATGGGGAACGTGCTCCTCGGAGTGCTCGGGCGTATGGTCTTGGGGCGCCGTCATTTCTTGCGCGCCTTTGCCAGTTCCTTTTCCGCAAGGCTGCGGCAGGCGGTCTTCGCCGCCTTCCAGTCGTCTTCCATCGCGTAGAGCTGTTCGGGCGCCCAAACGGTGAAGAACTTGCCGTTGCCGCGGAAGTAGAGCTGGTCGGAGATTTCGGCGAGCGCGACGAGATCGTCGGGCAGAACGAAGCGACCGCTGCCGTCGAAAGGGACTTCGTAGGAGGAATAGATGTCGCTGGCGCGCTTCTCCGCGTCGAATTCCTTGCCGGCGCGCAGGGCAATGTCCTGCATTTCCTTGAGCTCTTGCTCGAAGTCAGCAATGCGCGAGAGGCCGAAACCCATGAGGCAGGGCCAGCGATCGTGCGGCATCAGGCAGACCAGATCCTTGCCGCTGGATTCGCGCACGGTGCCGCGAAAGACGTTGGGCAGCACGAAACGGTTCTTGTCGCGTTGAAGCGAAAAGCCCTGTCCGTTGTAGATGTATGGCTGCCCAGCCATGCCGCCCCATTTCCCCCTGAGGGTCCAAGTCTCGGAACAATGACTGACCCCGCCCCGACTGCGCGCTCACGCCATCGGGTTCCGTGCTCACGCATGAACACGGCGAGACTCAACCATTCCGATTGGTCGCCTTTGTATCGCGGGAAATTTGGGGACGAAAGGGAAAATCGGGGATTGGCGGGATTTTTCCGCCGAATTTGCGACGAAATGCGGGGACAGCACGCGACTTCCGTGCCGGAACACGAAATTACGAACTATTCAACTTATTGTTTTAAATTGATAATTTATCGAACGAGCGGTCCCGCCCGCGCCATCCCCGGTTCACACCGATTATTCCCGTCCGATCCCCACCGAAACCCGGGCCAGCAGCGTTTCCAGAAGCTTGCGGCGTCTTTGCGCATCGCGGGGATCGTGCGAGTCATCGAACAAGGCGGCATCCGCCAGCGCAATGACCCGTCCTTTCCCCACTCGGCATTCGGCAAGGAAACCCGCCGCTTCCAGTGTGCAGGAACCATCTTCCGGCCTGATCCGGAAGCGACCGGGCAGGTTCACCGGGACCGCGCCCTCCTTGATATCGACAAGGCGCTCACCGGGCTGCTGCGATTCGTCGAACTCGAGCTGAAGGCCCCATCGCCCGAGGATCGGCGAAAGCATCGCGATGTCCTGCGGTCGCCGGGCATCGCCCAGCGCGAAGATCGAATGGGCGGTGAGCATGGGATCGGCAAAGAGCAGCACCCTGCCCCCGGCATTAACCCAATCGTCCAGCGCGACGTTCTCCTGCGGCGTAAGGGGCCGCGGCTGCGCGAGCAACAGGACGTGATCCTTCGCCAGCGGCAGTACCCCCGAAGCGTCGGCCAGATGGTCCAACGGCACGAGCCCGTCCTGAGCCTGGATGAAGGCATGGGCCCAGCCCTGCTCCTGCCCGTCCGACAAAAATCCGCGGATATCGTCGCTTTCACCCCAGAGCAGCGGCAGGCTCGAATAGACACCCAGCCCTGCGGGCTTTTGCGCCTCCCCACTTTTCCCCGCTGCGTCCGAACTGCCCAGCAGGTTGCATCCCGCCAGTGCGAGACACGGCGCCAGCAGCGCAAACAGCACCGTTCGACTATTGATCAACGAGAGGTGCAGCCTCTCCGCTCTGCATCGGCGCGGGTCGGGGTGCGGCCGTTACAGTCGGGGTGGGCGTCGGCGTCGGATCCGACGCCGGGACAACGCCGATGTCGGCCAGCGGATCGGATGCGGCCTTCTTGGGCCTTGCGTCCACCGCCACGACCTCGTGGATCGGATCGGCCTGATCGGTATTGCGGTCCACCCGGTCGGTAATGATGTTGGCAAGGCCGACCAGCAGCAGCATCGCGCACAGCCCAAAGGCGCCCACCTGCAGGCGATGGACCGCCTGCGAGCGCAAATCGCGCGCAGAAGGCGGCACATAGTGCTGCGGGGTCGTGATCGGTTCGACCATAGGAGGCGGATATTGCCCTGCCATCGGCAGGAGTTCTAACTTACCTTGCCAACCAAGGGAAGACCGGCAGACCCTTCGCTTCCAGCCATTCAGGGTTGTAAAGCGTGGACAGATAACGGAAGCCCGTGTCGCACAGGATCGTCGCCACGCGCGCATCGGCCTTGCCCTGGGCCACCAGCTGCTTGCCCAGCGCAACCGCGCCCGCAACGTTGATGCCGGAGGACAGGCCAAGGCACAGGCCCTCTTCGGCCAGCAGGCGCGTCACCCATTCCAGTCCCTCCTCGTCGGAGATGCGGAACTGGGTGTCGATCGGGGCGCCTTCGAGGTTGGCGGTGATGCGACCCTGCCCTATGCCTTCGGCAACCGAGGAGCCTTCGGCCTTCAGTTCACCGCAGGCATAATAGTTGTAGAGCGCCGCGCCGTGGGGATCGGTCAGCGCGACCGTCACCTTCTCGTCGAGCGCCTTGAGGCCAAGGCCGGTGCCTGCGATCGTGCCGCCGGTGCCTGCCGCGCAAGTGAAGCCGTCGATCCGACCGCCCATCTGCTCCCACAGCTCGGGCGCGGTCGATTCGATGTGCGCCTTGCGATTGGCGATGTTGTCGAACTGATTGGCCCAGACCGCGTTCTCGGTTTCCTCGGCCAGGCGGCGCGAGGTATGCACGAAGTGCCCGGGGTTGGAGAAAGGCGCCGCCGGTACGAGAACCAGTTCGGCACCCAGCGCACGCAGCGTGTCCATCTTCTCGCGCGACTGCGTCTCGGGCATGACGATCACGGTCCTGTAGCCCAGCGCATTGGCGACGAGCGCAAGGCCGATACCGGTGTTGCCCGCCGTACCCTCGACGATCGTGCCGCCCGGCTGCAGTGTTCCGCGCGCTTCGGCATCGCGCACGATCCAGAGCGCCGCACGGTCCTTCACGGAGGCACCCGGATTGGCGAATTCGCACTTGCCCCAGATCTCGCAACCGGCAGCCTCGCTTGGTCCCTTCAGCAGGACAAGCGGCGTGTTGCCGATAAGATCGAGCGTCGAGCGTTTGGCTTGCGGTGCGGTCATGACGGGGAATTAGGAAGTCGGAGCGCAAGGCGCAAACGAATTGCGCCTTACCCCCCTCAATTCAAACTTCCAGCGCGGCGAATCAGTCTTCCTGCGCGATCGTCACCTTGATGCCTTCGAGGGCGCCGGTGACCGGAATCTGGCACGAGAGACGCGAGTACTCGTTGCGGTGGTCCGAGCTGTCGAGCAGGTCGTTCTCGTCTTCGCTCATCTCCGGCAGCTTGTCCATGAAGGCCGGGTCGATGTGGACGTGGCAGGTCGCGCACGAGCAGCAGCCGCCGCAAAGCGCCAGGAGTTCGTCAAAACCGCTGTCGCGGATGACTTCCATCAGGGTGCGGCCTTCACTCGCCTCGACGCTGGATTCTTCACCCGACTGGTTGACGACGGTAATCTGCGGCATTCTCAGGGGTCCCCTTTAAAACTCGATATATCGCAATCTGGCGTGTTTCAGCACTTGGCCTAGGCTGCTAATCGCGGCGCAGACCATTTGCAAGGCAATCGAAGCATGGGCCTGAACGCCAACGCCATTAAACTTGGACTTGATGCTCTTGCGGCGCGAGAGCCCGGGATTGCGCGGGCACTGGCCCTTGCGGGCTATCCCGAACCGCGGATTCGCCAGCGCGGCTATGCGACACTGCTGCGTACGATCGTCGGCCAGCAGGTCAGCGTGGCGGCGGCCGCTTCGGTCTGGTCCCGGCTCGAGGCGATGCTGGGCACAGACCTGCCGCCCGATGCCCTGCTGGCTGCCGACTTCGACGCCCTGCGCGGCTGCGGCCTTTCGCGCCAGAAGCAGGGTTACGCACGCTCGCTTTGCGAACTGGTCGTAGCCGGCGCGCTCGACCTCGAAAACCTGCCGGAAGACGACGAGGCAGCGATTGCAGAACTGGTGCAGATCAAGGGCATCGGCCGCTGGTCTGCCGAAATCTATCTTCTCTTCGCCGAGGGCCGCCCGGACATCTGGCCGGCCGGTGACCTTGCCGTGCAGGCCGGGCTGCACCGGATCCTCGGGCTCGACGCGCGTCCGAGCGAAAAGGAAACCCGCGAACTGGCAGAGGCCTGGCGCCCGCACCGCGGCAGCGCAGCCATCTTTACCTGGCACTGCTACAATAACGCCGCCCTCTGATCAGGCCGGCAGGATCGTGACCGGCAGGCTGGCCCGTGCGGGAAACTTTGCCTCGATCCAGCGCCGCAGCCGGGGCGACTGACGCTCGGTAAGAATCGAGATCAAGGCGCAAGTACCGACCACCAGGGCCAGCAGCGCCGCAAACTCCGAAACGCTCTCGGTTCGCCCGAAGCCGTGCGAGAGCAGGAGCTGGATGAGCGGCCAATGGAACAGGTACAGCGTGAAGGAAAACCCGGCGAGGCCCTGAGCCAGCCCGGCAAGCCGCATGACCTGCGGCTCCAGCGCGGTAACGAGAGGCCGCGCAGCCAGAATGCCCAGTACCATGATGAGCGCCATCGCCAGATCGGCAATCGCCCAGACCGACCACTGGATCGCAAACGGCCACCATGACTTGAGAAAGGGAATCAGTACCTCGCGGTCGATCTCGAATAGCTGCAGCGCCAGAAACGGGCACAGGACGAGGAGAATCGGCGCGAGCGCGATCGGCACGCGCCGCACGAGACCGAAATGGGTCAACGCGACACCGACAAGCCACACCGGCATGAGCAGCAGGATCGAAGGCCCAGCCGCGAGACAGGCAACCGCCGTGGCAACATAGCGTGCCCGACCGCGCAGGAAAAAGGCCAGCGCAAAGATCGCGTAATACCAGACTTCGTAGCACAGCGACCAATAAGGCGGATTCCAGACCGGCGCGGGCATGCCCGGCCAGGCGCTGACGAAGGCCAGCGGTGGAATGAAGCGCTCGGCAACTTCGGCCGCTTCGTTGGGACTGTTGTCGATGGGCACATAGGCCGGTCCCGCCAGCACATAGGCGGCCAGCAGCCCGAACAGCAGCGCCGGGACCGCCACGGGCAGGATCCGCGAGATCCGGGAGATCGCGAAGCGGCGCAGGTCCGATCGCCCACCCAGCACCGAGCTGCTGATTACCAGACCCGACAGGACGAAGAAGACGATGACGCAATAGTGCTGCATGCGCACGCCGAAAGGAAAGTCCCCGGCGTATAGCCCAAGTTGCACCGCATGGCCCAGGGCGACGAGCAGCGCTGCGCCGAAGCGCAGGAAATCGAAGACCACCGAAAGTGGCCGGTTGAGGAAACGCTCATCCATGGAGCGAGACCGGAAGGATCAGGTTGCCGGAGCGAGGCTGTCGATGAACGACGCCAGATCCACGTCGCGCTGGCTCAAGCCGTCGGCATCGTGAGTCGTGAGCGTCACCACGACCCGATTGTAGACGTTGAACCATTCGGGATGGTGATCGACCTTGTCGGCCTGGATCGCGACCCGGGTCATGAACCCGAAAGCCTCGTTGAAATCCGCGAACTTAAGCTCGCGGATAATGGCCAGCCCATCCTCGCGAAGCGACCATCCCGGCAAGCCGGCCAGCACCTCGTCCAACTTCGCGCCAGATAGTCGCTCTATTGCCATTATGGTCTCCTTGGCAGTTCGCCGCCTTTCCACTATCGACTGCCTCCATGCAAGAGGCCTTTATCGTCGTCCGGGATCTCGCGTGTCGACGTGGGGACAGGCTATTGTTCCGTAATCTTTCCCTGTCGCTCAACGCGGGGCAGGCGCTGCAGGTTGCAGGCAGCAACGGCATCGGCAAATCGAGCCTGCTGCGCATCGTCGCCGGCCTTGCCCCCGCTTTTGCCGGTTCGGTCGAATCGCAAGGCACCATCGGCCTCGTCGATGAACGCCCGGCGCTCGACCCGCACCTCCCGCTCGGCAAGGCCCTGACCTTCTGGCAGGGGATCGACGGGGCGGTGGGCAACGAACTGTCGCGTTTGGGTCTTGCCGACCTGCTCGACGTGCCGGTGCGCTACCTTTCCACCGGCCAGAAGAAGCGCGCGGCGCTCTCACGCCTGATCGGGCAGAAGGCCCCGATCTGGCTGCTCGACGAACCGCTCAACGGGCTCGACGGCCATGCCGTGGAACTGACCGAGCAGCTGGCGGCGGAACACTGCGCGGCCGGCGGGATCGCCCTGATCGCATCGCACCAGCCCTTTTCCCTGCCCGGCATGGAAAAGCTGGCTCTGGCGGACTTCGCGGCATGAGCGGCCGTTTCTCCGCACTGCTGCGCCGCGACGTCGCACGCCTGCTGCTGGGCGGACGCGGGGGCGGCGCCCTGTTGCCGATCCTGTTCTTCCTGTCGGTAGCGATGCTCTATCCCTTTGCCGTGGGCCCCGATGCCCGCCTGCTCGCCCGCACCGGCGGCGGCGTGATCTGGGTGGCAGCCCTGCTCGCCGCGATCCTGCCGCTGGACCGCCTGGTGGAGCCCGACATCGAGCAGGGCATGTTCGACCAGTGGGCCCTGCGCGGCATTTCCGAGGAAATGGTGATTACCGTTCGGGTGCTGGCCCACTGGCTGAGCTTCGGGCCGCCGCTCATGCTGGCTGCCCTGCCCGCCTCGGCGCTGCTGGGCATCGATGCCGAGACGCTGCGGATCGTCGAGATCGGGTTGCTGGCGGGCACACCCGGGCTTGCGGCCCTTGGCGTAACCGTGGCAGCGCTGACGGCAGGGCTGCGCGGAGGCGCGGCGCTCTCCGGACTGCTGGTGATCCCGATGGCCGTGCCACTGCTGATCTTCGGCGCGGGCAGCCTGTCGCTGGGCGGCGAAAGCGGCCTTGCGCTCACCGCCGCGGCCAGCCTCGTCCTGCTGGCCATCGCGCCCTTCGCCGGTGGCGCCGCGGTGCGCGCCGCACGCGGCTGACACCCGCCGGGCCCTGCCCCCACTCCACCATTCGAGTCGATCGGGAGCCGGCGAGAGGCAGGCATCGTGCTGCGCCTGGCCATCGCCTGTGGACAACCTTGCGCAAAAACCGGGCAGAACCCCGGGATATCGGACTCATAAGGTGGGAAAAGTTGGCCGGGGCGTTGGGTGGGTCACTGGAGGGCGGCCCCGGCCAAGGTGCAGGATGAGAACGACAACCCATGACAATTGCCGCTCCTGAGGGGCTTGACGAAGCGCGTCAGCCACGTATCACTAGCTAATGATAATCATTCGCATTTGCAACCCCTCGGAGACTGCCTGATGTATCAATATGTCGACCGCCCCCTCAGCACCCTCGATGAAGGTTGCCGCTTCCTCGTCTGGTCGATGCGGGCATGGGTAACGGCCATCGCCAGCAAGCGCTGTCCCGCACAGACGCTGGCGCCGGCTTTCGCGCGCTGGCGGATGATCGGCGGCCTCCAGTCATTCCACCGCGCCATGCTGCTGTTCAACCGCGATGCGCTGGAGACTTTCGCCTTCTGCCCCCTGGCCTGCGATCATGTCTCCGAGCACGAAGCCGTGATTCTCGAACTCGTGACCTCACTGCGCGATCGCGGACCCGGCGCGACTCGAGAGACGCTGGAACTGCTCGTGCTCGAGGAAAGCGTAGGAGACGTTCTCGAGACGCTATCGAAGCTCGGCACCGCGCTCGCAGTAGCCGGGATCTTTCCGCAGGAACCGGCCATCAGCCACACGCCCCGATCCTCATGAACAGGTAACCGGCTGCCAGTCGCGCCAGAGGCGCAGGGCGCCTAGACGAAGAGCAGCCCGATCAGGGCGCCGACCTGCAGGGCGGCGATCAGGCAAAGCCGCCATGAGAACGGCTGCTTGCGGGTCTTGTGCCGGAAAGCCATCCGGGCCGCGAAAGCGGCCGGGCTTCCGCCGAGCAGTGCCATCATCAGCAGGTCGAATTCCGGCACCCGTCGCCCGCCACGGCGAGCCCTCGCCTTGTCGAAACCGAAGCTGGCGAAGGTCACGAAGTTGATCAGCGCCAGCCACAAGGCGCCCGCCACGATCCAGTCCATGGAGTGTGAAGGCTCAGTCCAGCGGGGCGACGTCGACGGAAAAATGCATGCTCTGCTGCGCACCGCCGCGGAACGTTCCGTCCAGAGGTGCGACATCGCCATAGTCCCGTCCCATGCCGACGAAAATGTGATCGGTATCCGCCAGCAGGGCATTGGTCGGATCGAAGCCCACCCAGCCCAGATCCTCGCCGCACCACAGGTTGACCCAGGCGTGCATGGCATCGGCCCCGACCAGCCGTGCCTGCCCGGCAGGCGGGATCGTGCGCAGATAGCCGCTGACATAGGCTGCCGGAATACCGTGCGCCCGCGCCGCGATGATCATGATGTGGCTGAAATCCTGGCAGACCCCGTGGCGATTGTTGAACGCCTGGATCGGCGGCGTATCGGTTGCGGTGGCCTTGGTATCGTATGCGAACTGCTGGTGGATGGTCTCCATCAGCACGCGCCCGGCTTCCATCACCGGCATCGTCTCGGTCAGGAACCCGCTGGCCCACAGTGCAATGTCGCGCTCCAGCGCGGCGATCGGCGAGGCATAGATGTATGAGGCCGGACCCAGCGGCGAAAGATCGGGCAACTTCATCGCGGTTTCGCGGATCTCGGCCAGATCGGGCCCCGGGGCCCCGGTGACGAAGAACGGCAGCGATTCCTTGTCCACCGTGAAGCGGCTCTCGATCTGCAGGTGACGGATCGGCTGCCGCAGGGTGAAACGCGATTCGTTGATGTAATAGCCGCCGTCGCTGTCAACGATCTGCGCTGGCTGGGGATCGACGCTCAGGGCGAAATCGCTCACCGCCTGCCCGGGCCAGGCGGCCGGACGCAGCCGCACGTTGAACTGCGCAAGACTGACCGGCGCCGCGTAATCCAGCGTCGTGATATGGCTGACGGAATAGCGCATTACAAAAGTCGCGTTCGCTTTTCTGCCTCGTCGCGATCGAATTGCAGGAAATAGCGCAGGGAGATGGCGTCGGAAAGCTCAAGCAGGCGCGCTTCGATGTCGGCCAGCCGCTCCGAGGTCATGTCCTGAGCCGCTGCGGCCTGAAGTTCGCCGAAAAGCGCCCGCGCCGCACGCAAGGGCGGCTCTGGCAGGTTGTCGTCGCTGACGCTGGGCAAGGCTTCGAGATGGGCGACGATTTCGGCCACCTGAAAGACGAGCGCGCGCGGATTGTCCGGATCGAGCAGGACGAGATCGCGGACAGGATTGATCATCGGCTGCGTCAGGTAGCGCGAACCGTAGATGATCTGGCTGTCGCACAAGTCCAGCAGGGCGCCCAGCACCTCGCTGTCGTCCCCGTCGCGCACCAGCCAGTTGACCGTGCGACACAGCGCCTGCGCACGCTCCAGCCGCTTGCCGATCTCCAGGAAACGCCAGGCGGCGCTGCGCACCATGTTTTCCGAGACAAGGCCGGCGAGCGCGCTGAAATGCTCCGTCAGCCAGCGCACTGTCGAGAGCATGCTCTGCGGTCGGTGCATGTCGACCATCGGCATCGGCCGGCTGACGATGCGCCAGAAGTCGCGGGCAAAGCGCTCCCGCAAGGACAGCCCCACTTCCTGGCGGCGATGCAGCAGGGCAGTGGCACTGCCCGGTTCGGCAGCATCGGACAGTGCGGCTGCGCAGATGGCCGCAGCGGGCTGGCCGGACATCTTGGGGGTGATCGCGCCGCGCGCGACGAGCATTCCGATCAGCCCCTGCAGCACGTTGCCCTGCGCGGAAAGGCTGCCGTCGATCTCGACCGAGCTGTCGAGGATGGTGCGAACGATCCGCACCGTCATTTCGGCCCGTTCGTTGTAGCGACCGAACCAGAACAGGTTGTCCGCCGCCTGCGATGCAAGGATGCCACCGCCGCGCGAAACCGGAGGTTCCTCATACAGCATGGACCGCAAATGGGCCTCCATCGGGCGGTCATCGACGATCCAGACGTCGGCGGAGAGATCGCCTGCGCCCATCAGCGTGGTCGGCAATCCGTTCGAGGACGACAGGCGTGCAAAGCCGCCGGGCATGACCGTCCAGCTGCCATCGGCGGTTCGGGCCACGAAGGCGCGCACCGTAAAGGGGCGCGGCACGATCTCGCCATCGATGACCGCTGGCGTGGTGGACAGGTGAACGATCTCCTGCCCGCAATAGTCCATCGGCCGTCGCCACAGCGCCTCGAGCAGGGCCGTGCGCTGCCTGTCGCTGAGCGAGCGCCCTTCGACGGCGCGGCGCGAGGGCAGGCCCTCCACCCGCTGGCCGAAGGCCGGGAGGACCGTCAGTTCGTCCAGCCGGGCGGCAACCGCCGAACTTTCCGCCGCCTGCCCGCACCACCAGGTAGCGATGTTGGGCAGCAGCGGTTCCTCGCCCAGCAGCACCCGGCACAGGCGCGGCATGAAGGCGGCAAAGGCCGGCGATTCGAGGACTTCGGCACCCGGCCAGTTGACCATTTCCACCCCGCCCGCGTCCCAGGCGTCGTAGAGATTGGCCACACCGATCTGCGACTTGGCATCGAAAGTCAGCGGGTCGAGCGAATTGGTGTTGATCCAGCGCCACACCGCATCGACGCGCTTGGGCCCGGCAATCGTGCCGACGTAGAGCCGCTGGTCGAGCACGGATAGATCGCGTCCCTCGACCAGCGGAAAGCCGAGGTAGCGGGCAAGGTGGGCCTGTTCGGCGTAAGTCTGGTTGAAGCGCCCCGGCGTCAGCAGCGCGACGCGCGGATGATCCCGGTTGCAGGCCGCCGCCATGCCCTCGCGCATGTGGGCGAAGAAATCGGCCAGTCGGCGAACACGCGTCTCGACCATCAGGTTGTCGGTCGTACGCCCCATCGCCAGCCGGTTTTCGAGCGCGTAGCCAACGCCACTGGCAATGCGCACCCGGTCGTTGAGGATGCGCCACTGCCCCTTGGGACCGCGAGCGAGATCGGCGGAATAGACATGGATGAAACGGCCCTGCCGGGGGCCCATCGCCATCATCTTGCGGGCAAAGAAAGGACTTCCGGCGATGACGCCGGCAGGCAAATGCCCTTCCCTGACCAGCCGCTGCGGGCCGTAGATGTCCGCGGCCAGCTGCTCCATCAGCGTGGCGCGCTGGACGAGGCCGCGCTCGACTTTCGCCCATTCGTCGGCGGAAATGATCAGCGGCATGACGTTGAGCGGCCAGGCCCGCTCATCCTCGTCGCCGGTTACGCGAAAGGTGACGCCAAGATCAGCAGCATGTCGGGCCGCCGCATCCTGCAGAGTGGACGGATCGCCTTCCGCCTTGGCGGCCAGGCTTGCGACCACGGCCTTCCAGCGCGCGGCCACAGGCTCTGTCGCATCGCGGAACAGGTCACCGCGGGACGCCTCGGCAGGATATCCGTCAAGCCATCCGGGCGGCCTCTCCCCGGCCTCGCTGGGTGGACTAGATGACACGTGGCGGTCGCCTCAGGTCCAGCGAATAGGGGAATTCCCCCGGAGACTCCTCGGGCGGCATCGGCTGCGGCCCCGGAGAGTGGCCATGGTCCTGGAACCGCGCCTTGCGGCGGGCTTCGGCCTCGTAGCCATTGACCGGAACGCTGTCGTAATTGCGCCCCCCGGGATGGGCGACGTGATAGACGCAGCCGCCCAGCGAGCGGTCGTTCCACAAGTCGAGTATGTCGAAAGTCAGCGGCGCATGGGCGGCCATCATCGGGTGCAGGCACTCCGCAGGCGCCCATGCCTTGTAGCGCACCCCGCCCACGCCTTCGCCCGATGCGGTCATCGTCAGGGGCACGCGGCGCCCGTTGCAGGAGATCACGTGGCGACCGGGGACGAGCCCGGTGGCCTTGACCTGCAGGCGCTCGGTCGAGCTGTCGACATAGCGGACCGTCCCGCCGATGGCCCCGGTTTCGCCCAAGACGTTCCATGGCTCGAGCGCGTGGCTGATCTCCAGCGTGACGCCCCCGCCCTCGACTTCGCCGTGGACCGGGAAACGGAACATGCGCTGGGCCTCGAACCAGGCCGGATCGAAATGGTAGCCGGCCTGGGACAGATCATCGAGCACGTCGAGGAAGTCGGCCCAGACGAAATGACCCAGCATGAAGCGGTCGTGCAGTTGCGTTCCCCAGCGCACCAGCGAGCCGTCGAGCGGCTGCTTCCAGAACCACGCGGTCAGCGCCCGCAGGAGGAGCTGCTGAGCCAATGACATGCGCGCGTCCGGCGGCATCTCGAAACCGCGGAACTCGACCAGGCCCAGCCGCCCGGTAGGACCGTCGGGCGAGAACATCTTGTCGATGCATATCTCGGTGCGATGGGTGTTGCCGGTGACGTCGACCAGGAGGTTGCGGAACAGGCGATCGACCACCCAGGGCGCGGGCTGCTCCTGGTCCGGGCCGGGCACTTGCGCCAACGCGATCTCCAGCTCGTAGAGTGCATCGTGGCGCGCCTCGTCGATACGCGGAGCCTGACTGGTGGGGCCGATGAACAGGCCGGAGAACAGGTAGCTCAGCGAAGGGTGGCGCTGCCAGTAGGTGACAAAGCTCTTGAGCAGGTCCGGACGGCGGATGAAGGGGCTATCGAGCAGGCTCGGTCCGCCCAGAACGATGTGATTGCCGCCGCCGGTGCCGATGGAGCGGCCGTCGACCATGAACTTGTCGGCGGTCAGGCCCACTTCGCGGGCGCAGTCGTAAAGCGTCTCGGTGATCTCCACCGTTTCGCGCCACGATGCCGAAGGATGAATGTTCACCTCGATGACGCCCGGGTCGGGCGTGACCTTGAGCACCTGCAGGCGCGGGTCGGGCGGCGGCGCATATCCTTCGATGCGCACCGGCAGGCTCTTGTCCTCGGCAACGACCTCGACCGCCGCGACGAGTTCGAAATAGTCTTCCAGTCTCTCGGTCGGCGGAATGAAGACGGCAAGGTAATCCCCGCGCGGCTCCACGGTCATGGCCGTGCGCACGGCGCCGTCGATGATCTCCTGCTCGACGATCTCCTGTGCCTGCGGCCCTTCGGCAGCGGCGACGCGCTGAGCCCGCTGGCCTTCGCGGGAAGCGGGCCGGTCGCCGTCGGCAGTGCCCACTTCGCGCATGTCCTGCCCCTTGGCGACCACTTGTGCGCGGAAATCGGCCAGCGGCTCGCGCGGCTCGGCCGTGTCGCGCGGGTGGATATAAGGATAGTCCGAGGACGGCACGAATGGCAGCGCGCCAAGCGGCAGGCGATAGCCGATCGCGGAATCGCCCGGCACGGCCGTCAGCAGGCCCTTGCGCACTTTCCAACGCTCGCTCTTCCAACGCGGAATCGACTGGTCCGCCGCATTCCAGCGCTGGACCGGCAGGACATAGCCGACCGGCTTGTGCAGGCCGCGCCGGTAAGTCCGCCTGAAGCGGCGCGCCAGTTCCTCGTCGTCGATCTTGGGTTCGAGCGGCGTGACGTTGACCGGCAGTTCCTGTTCCCGGTCGTTCCACGCGGGAATATCCTCGAAGACGGGCTGGACGAAATCGTCCTCCAGCCCCAGCCCCCGGGCAGTTTCCCGCAACAGGGTCTCCGCCGCAGAGACGTCCATCGTCGGCACCGGATCGGGATCCCCGCCCTTTTCCAGCGGCCTCTCACCGGCGATCAGCGACTGGTCCTTCCAGATCGGCACGCCGTCCTTGCGCCAGTAGATCGAAAACCCCCAGCGCGGCAGGCTTTCGCCCGGGTACCACTTGCCCTGCCCGTGGTGGAGCAGCGAACCGGGCGCGAACTTGTCACGCAGGAGGCGGATCAGCTTGTCCGCATAGGCCGCCTTGGTCGGGCCGACCGCGCCACCGTTCCATTCGTCCGCTTCGAAATCGGCAGCGGCAATGAATGTCGGCTCGCCGCCCATCGTCAGGTTGACGCCGCCTGCATCGAGGTCTGCATCGACCTTGTCACCCAGTTCGAGCAGCGCGTCCCACCGTTCGTCGGTGAAAGGCCTGGTGATGCGGACCGCCTCGGCAATGCGGCTGACGTCCATCTCGAAGTGGAAATCGACTTCGGCCGGTTCGGCCATGCCCTCGATCGGGGTTGCCGAGCGATAGTGCGGGGTCGCGCAGAGCGGGATATGGCCTTCGCCCGCAAACATGCCCGAAGTCGCGTCGAGCGCGATCCACCCGGCCCCGGGTACATAAGCCTCGGCCCAGGCATGCAGGTCGGTCACGTCCTCAAGAACGCCCTTGGGCCCTTCCTTGGGTATGACATCGGCGACAAGCTGGATCGAATAGCCGGACACGAACCGCGCCGCGAAGCCCAGGCGACGCAGCAGCTGGACCAGCAGCCATGCGGAATCGCGGCACGAACCGGTGCCGACCTGCAGGGTTTCCTCCGGCGTCATGACGCCCGATTCCATGCGGATCACGTAGTTGATCCGCTCCTGCAGCTTGCGGTTGATCTCGACCAGGAAGTCGACCGTGCGGCCTTCATAGCTCGAGTGGCTGGCAACCAGTTCCTCGAACAGCGGGCCCTGCGGCTCGGTTTCGAAATAGGCGGAAAGATCCGCCTTCATCGCCTCGGAATAGGAGAAGGGATATTCTTCCGCGTCCGGTTCGACGAAGAAATCGAAGGGATTGATGACGGCCAGTTCGGCCAACAGATCGACCTCGATCGAGAAGTGATCGACCGGATCGGGAAAGACCACGCGCGCCAGCCAGTTGCCGTGCGGGTCCTGCTGCCAGTTGAGGAAATGTTCGGGCGGACTTATCTTGAGGGAATAGTTCGGCACTTGCGTGCGACTGTGCGGCGCCGGCCTCAGCCGGATCACCTGAGGGCCGAGATGCACCCGCCGCGAGTAGCGGTAGCGCGTGAGATGGTGCAGTGCCGCCTTGATCATCAGGACAACATTGCGGCAAACCATGTTGCACTGCAACGATGTTCGGTGTCCAATGGCACAGAAACGGCAGGATTTCTGGACAAGTGACGTAATTGTCCCGGAACTGTCATCGTGGCATGCTTGTGCACTGCCAGTCAGTACGGGATGAACAAGGAAAACATGCTTCAGGCAAGCGAATCGGTCGAGATTTCGGAAAGCTGCGACAATTCGAAGCTGGCGACTTTGCCTGCACGTTACTTCAACCGCGAATTGAGTTGGCTGGCCTTCAACCAACGCGTCCTCGCCGAAGCAACAAACCGGAACTATCCGCTGCTCGAAAGACTGCGTTTCCTCTCGATCTCGGGCAGCAACCTCGACGAATTCCTGATGGTGCGCGTCGCCGGCATCGCCGGACAGGTCCGCCGCCAGATCGAGGAGATCTCCATCGACGGCTCCACGCCTTCACAGGCCCTGACCGCGATCCATGAGAAAGTGCTGCAGCTGGAATCGGTCCAGCAGGAAGCCTGGACCGAACTCAAGCGCCTCCTGGGCGATGCCGGCGTGCGCGTGATCGGCGACGAACGGCTCGACAAGGCGGGCGAGGCCTGGCTGACCGACTACTTCCTCGAACATATCATGGCGGTGATCACCCCGCAGGCGATCGACCCTGCGCACCCCTTCCCCTTCGTCGCCAACCAGGGGATCGGCGTCCTGTTCTCGCTGACGCGCCTTGCAGACGATTCCCCGGTGATGGAGATGGTGCTGATCCCCTCCTCCTTGCCGCGATTCGTGCGCATTCCCGGTGAGGAAGCGGCCTGGATCTCGATCGAGGACCTGATCTGCCGCAACACCGACCAGATCTTCCCCGGCTTTGCCGTCAACGGCCACGGCGTGTTCCGCATCCTGCGCGACAGCGACATCGAGATCGAGGAAGATGCCGAGGACCTCGTACGCTACTACCGCACGGCAATCCAGCGGCGCAGGCGCGGCCTCGTCATCGTGCTGCAACTGCAGGGCAAGTTCGATCCCGCCGCGGAAGACCTTTTGCGCAACCAGCTCGGCCTCGACCGTGCGCTGATCATGAAGACCGATGGGATCATCGGATTCTCCGGCCTTTCGGCGATCTGCGACGAAGACCGGCCCGAGCTGAAGTTCGAACCCTATTCGCCGCGCTATCCCGAACGCATTCTCGAACATGACGGCGACATCTTCGCCGCCATTCGCGAGAAGGACATCGTCATCCAGCACCCCTACGAGAGCTTCGAGGTGGTGATCGACTTCCTGCGCCAGGCTGCGGGCGACCCGGATGTCGTGGCGATCAAGCAGACGCTCTACCGTGCAGGCAAGCAGTCGGCGATCATCTCGGCGCTGATCGCCGCAGCCGAGGCAGGCAAGTCGGTCACCGCCGTCGTCGAGCTCAAGGCCCGCTTCGACGAAGAGCAGAACCTGCTCTGGGCAAGCCAGCTGGAGCGCGCCGGGGTCCAGGTGATCTACGGCTTCGTCGACTGGAAGACCCACGCCAAGGTCTCGATGGTCGTGCGCCGCGAAGGCGAAGGCCACCGCACCTACTGCCACTTCGGCACCGGCAACTACCACCCGATCACCGCGCGCATCTATACCGACCTGTCCTACTTCACCGCCGATCCGGCTGCTGGACGCGACGCGGTGCGCCTGTTCAACTTCATCACCGGCTACGTCGAGCCCAAGAGCACCGAGGTGCTTGCGATATCGCCGATCTCGCTGCGCCCGAAACTCTACGAATGCATCGACGCCGAGATCGCCAATGCCGCTGCGGGCAAACCGGCCGCGATCTGGGCGAAGATGAACTCGCTGACCGATCCCGAACTGATCGACCGGCTCTACGATGCCAGCCAGGCCGGAGTGGAGATCATGCTGGTCGTGCGCGGTATCTGCTGCCTTCGTCCCGGCATTCCCGGCCTGTCAGAGCACATCACCGTCAAGTCGGTAATCGGCCGCTTTCTCGAGCATGTGCGGATCTGGGCCTTCGCCAATGGCGCGGAACTGCCCAATCGCAAGGCCCATGTCTTCATCACGTCCGCCGACGCCATGAGCCGCAATCTGGACCGCCGCGTCGAAGTCATGGTGCCGATGCGCAACAAGACCGTCCATGATCAGGTGCTGGACCAGGTCATGCTGGCCAATCTGCTCGATACCGAGCAAAGCTGGATGCTGGCGCCCGACGGGCATTATGAGAGGGTCGGTGAAAGCGACAACCCCTTCAATCTTCACCGCTATTTCATGACCAATCCGTCGCTGTCGGGGCGCGGCGCATCAATTGCCAGTGGACGAAAAGTACCAAAGCTCTCGCTTAGACGCGGTAATATCTGACATAGGTGCCCCTGAACCCGGGGCCATGCGATTCGTCCAGTCAGAATGAACAGCATCAGCCACACGAGCGAGAAACGCGCGATCATCGACATCGGGTCGAATACCGTGCGTCTGGTGGTCTACAACGGCCCGGCGCGCGCACCCGTCGTGATTCTCAACGAAAAGGTCAACGCCCGTCTCGGCAAGGACATGGGCAGGACCGGCGCGATCTCCGAAAAGTCGATGCGAACGGCGCTTTCGGCGCTGGCCCGCTTTGCCGAACTGCTCCGCCTGATGCAGGTCGACAATATCGAATGCGTGGCCACGGCAGCGGCGCGCGATGCCTCCAACGGGCCGGAATTCCTGGCTGAAGTGCAAAGCTATGGCCTCTCCCCGCGCCTGCTTTCGGGCGACGAGGAAGCGCGCACGAGTGCGACCGGCGTGATCGCGGCCTTCCCCGGAGCGAAAGGCATCGCGGCTGACCTTGGCGGCGGCAGTCTTGAACTGGTGGAGATGGACGGCGAGGTCATGCCCGGTGGCATCACCCTGCCCTTCGGCACCCTGCGCCTGCCCGACTTGCGCGCTGCAGGGCCGGATAGTTTTGCCGATACCGTGCGTCATGCCTTGGCCGAGCGGGACTGGAAGCGGGGCAAGGACCTGCCGCTTTACATCGTCGGCGGCTCCTGGCGCGCACTGGCCCTGCAGGCGATGCGCGAGATCGACTGGCCGCTGGACGATCCCCACGATTTCGAGATCTCGGCGCAGGAAGCGCTCAAGCTGTGCCGCAAGTTCGAAAAGGGCAAGCTCGAGAAAGCCGACCCGCGCATAACCAATTCGCGCATGGCGACCCTCCCAGATGCGGCAGCCCTGCTGGCCCAGCTCATCGACGAAACCGCGCCCTCGCGCCTGATCTTCTCGTCGTGGGGCCTGCGCGAGGGCCTGTTGTTCCAGCACCTGCCGGACAATGTGAAGGCAGAGGACCCGATGCTGGCAAGCGTCAGCGGCTTTGCCCGCACCGCCTTCGCCTCGCCCAAGGCTGCCGCGGCCGTCACCGATTGGACCGCGCAGGTCTGCGAGGATGCCCCCGGCGAAGGCAACTTGCGCAAGGCATCCACCCTGCTCGCGCTGGCAGCCATGCGCACCGAGCCCAACATGCGCACCGAAGAGGCCATGACCTGGGCCCTGCGCAAACGCTGGATCGGCCTAGACAAGCGCGGTCGCGCGATGATGGCGATGACCGTGTTTGCCAATTCGGGCCTGACCGAAGTCCCCGAACAGTTCTGCAAGCTTGCCGACCGCGCCGACCTCGACCGCGGCATCACCTGGGGCCTTGCGGTGCGCCTGTGCCGCCGCCTCACCGGCTGTACGCCACTGGCGCTTGAACACAGCTCGCTCACCCTCGAAAACGGCCGCCTCGTTCTCTCGCTCGATGAAACGGTGCGGGCGCTCTACAGCGCCGGGATCGGCAAGGACCTGCGCGCACTGGCCGAGTGGCTCAAGCTGGAATGGCGCGTCATGGTCTCCGGCCGCAACGAAACGCAGGCGCTCGCCGCCAGCTGAGATTCCGACAGGTCAGGTAAGGTCGCGACCGGTACCGGCCGCACCCTCAGTGTACCAGCGTCCGGCTCTCGGCGATCATGCTGATGCCGCGCTTGCCCTCGCGACGGTCGAGCTGGACGACGATGTCGATCACCGATGCCGCGTATTCCAGTGTCTCGGCGCGGGTCAGGCCGATGCCGGTCTGCATCGACATCAGCGCGATCTGTTCTAGCGCGCCGCGCGGCGAATTGGCGTGGACGGTCGAGAACGAACCGGGGTGGCCGGTATTGATCGCGCGCAGGAAGCTCACTGTCTCGTTGCCGCGCAATTCGCCCAGGACGATGCGGTCCGGGCGCAGTCGCAGCGCGGCCTGCAGCAGGTCGTTGGCCGAAACCTTGGCCTCGCCCAATTCGCCCTTCACGGCGATCAGGCCAACGCCGTTCGCGCCCGGCAGGCGCAGTTCGGCGGTATCCTCGACGAGAACGACGCGCTCATGCGCCGGAATCTCGGACAGCATGGCGTTGAGGAATGTCGTCTTGCCGGTCGAGGTGCCGCCCGAAATCAGGATCGTGCGGCGGCGGCGGATCGCTTCGCGCAGGAAGGAAATCGGCTCTGCCAGCGGATCGGGCATCGCTTCTTCGACCGGGGCCGGGATCGGGCCGCGATCGTAGGCATCGAGCGGCAGTTCCAGCAGGCGATGGCGGCGGATCGCCAGCGCCCAGTTGGCGCGCGTCGCAGGCGGGCCGACCAACTGGATACGCGCACCGCTCTGCCCGCCATAGGCCGGCAGCGTTGCCGAAAGCAGCGGGTGCTCGCGATTGATGCCCTGATGGCTGATGCGGGCCACCTGCTCGGCAAGGCGCTGCAGCAGGCAACTGTCCATTTCCGGCAGGGCAATGCGCTGCATACCGGGATGTGCGGCATCTTCCACCCAGACTTCGCCGGGGCGGTTGACGAGGATTTCGGTCACCGTCTCACGGTCGAGCCAGGGGCGCAGCGGCGCCAGGTAGGCGTCGAGATAGACGCTGCGCGGCAGCTGCGGATCGAGTTCGGCTTCGAACTCAGACACGGGCGCCGCGCGGTCCGGCTGCAGGGGAAGAACGTCTGCCATGTGGGATCACTGGACCTCGCTGAAGTCCAGGTCCTTGGCGGTAAAGACGCGGATCGGCTCGCCCTGGCGTACGCGGATCGTCGGGCCGATCGTCGAGCCGGACTGCACCGCGCTGGCCGCGGCGGACTGGCCGCCGGAGATCACGACGCCGGTTCCGCCCGAAGCGATCGTCGTCAGGCCGCCGACGACCGAGAGCAGCATCGCCGAACCGAAGCGTTCGAAGAAGTGGCTGTTGACCTTGCCGGGCAGACCGGTTTCACCGCCGAAGGAAATCGCAGGCGAACCCAGGTTCACGGAGACGCCATCGGGACGGATCAGGCGGCTCCAGATCACGTAGGCGCGCTTCTGGCCTGCAGACAACCCGCTCTTGTACTGGCCGATCAGGCGCGAGGAACGGGGCACGAGGACATGCTTGCCATCGAAGCTGCGCACGTCGGTGGAGACGATGGCGCGGACGTAGCCGGGCACGTCGGTATCGATGGCGGTTTCCAGCACTGCCGGGATCAGGGTGCCCTGCGTGACCGTGGTCGAGGGATCGAACGAGCGCGCGGCGGCTGCCGTCGTGCCCGTACCGCCGACGCGGGCGGCGAAATCGTCGTTGGCATTGCCGGTACCCTTGCCGTCTGCCGGTCCGGCAACCGGCGCCGCGGCGACGGAGCCGCTGGAATCGAAGACGACGGTCGGGCTGGCGAAAGGATTGGATGCCGTGGCAGCGCCCGGGTTGGCAGCGGGCGGCGCGGCCAGCACGGGCTGCGGCTCCGGGGCGGGTTGCGGCGCGGGCATCGCCGGGGCCGGCCTTTGCGCGACCTGTGCCGGGGTCGGTACCGGAACCTCGTTTGGATTGGCCGCCGGGGCCGGCGCCTGCTGGGGGGCGCCGTTACGGGCCGCGTCCATGGTCCACAGCGTCACACCACCCAGCGCCGCTACGATCAGAACACCCGCAGCCAGGCCGAGGCCGTCGCCCTTCTTGCGCTGGCTGACCTGCGGCAAGACGTTGCGGGTCGCGAGGTCGATGACCTGTGCGCCCTCGCCTTCGCGCGGATCGTCCTGGGCTGCATTGTCGAAGCGTTCGCGCAGGGAAGAATTGGGCGCCATGTCTCAGTTCCCCTTCGAAGAGGCCGGGGTCGAGCCGGCATCGGGCGTGTTCGCGGCCACCGCCGCGCTGGTGCGGACTTCTCCGCTGCGTTCCAGCTCGGCCGTGGCCTTGCCTGAGCGCAGGATTATCAGGTTGGGCACTTCGGCCAGGACGATCGTCGACCCGCGCACGGCGTAGTTGACCGGGCCTTCATCGCCCTTCTCGTTCTTGATGAGAATGGCCGGAACCGGCGTGCGCTCGGGCCAGAGCAGATAGGTCTGCTCGCCATCGTCGTAGATCCGCGTCGGCTGCAGCTTGGCCGAGCCGGTGCGCTTCCACGAGAAGTTCAGGGCCGCCGGATCGGCCGGCAGCGCCATCGGATCGGCCTCGGCCAGCGCGCGTTCGGCGGGCTGCAGGCCCTCGAGCCCCTCGCCGCCGGGCACCGGCGCATCCTGCGGCTCGTCCTTGTAGGTGAAGCGCAGCATGTAGAGCGGCTTCGAGCGGGGCGTCGCGACGAGGTCGAAGAAATAGGTGTGGCGATTGGTCACCACGGTCATGTTGGTGCGCGCGCTGGCCTCCAGCGGCTTCACGAAGAGCAGGTCGGCGCGCTTGTTCGGCGTGATCTGCCACTTCTGCGAATCCCCGACCGCGACGTTCTCGATCGCCTCGTTCTTGCCGAAAGCGATCGTCGCCTGCACCCCGGCCTTGCCATCGATGCGCACGACTTCGTTCTCGTCATAGGGATGATCGACCAGCCGCGAATCCTCGGCCAAGGCCGGAGTGGCGACGGCCAGCAGGACCGGCGCGAGCGCTGCGGGGGCCAACAGTGCGGAGGCGAAGCCCCATGCCTTGTGGCGGATCATCGAATCTTCTCCTTTGCCGGCATCCGGCCGGTATCGTTTGATGCGCTGCGAAAGCGGCTGCCGATGCCGCGCGCCCGCGCGTCCCTGCTCGGGCCGAGCGGCTCGACGCCGCCGCCCGTCACTTGCGTCACGACGGTGCGGCGATCGCCCGCCCGGCCCGCTTCGGAGCCACCGCCGTGCGCAGATTCGTGCATGGCCGCAGCGCTTGCGGCGGAAACCGCCGGGGTGCGGCTCTGGGCCGGCAGCAGCGGCGCAACAGGTGCAGCCGCAGCATAAGTCGGCGCAGCGGCATATCCGGTGTCGCCCCGCGACTTGCCCGAACTGCCCGCTCCGGAAAGACCGAAGACATTCCAGCCGGAAACCAGAGTCCCGGCGACCTTGAGCACCATGCCCATGAGCGCCATATGCACGGCGGCGACGAGGAACAGCGCCATCGCCGCCCGACCGTCGATCTCGCCCAGCTGCGCGCCCTGCACCAGCTTTGCGACGATTGGCACCAGCAGTTCGAGCGAAATGCCCCCGCCCAGCACGACGAAGAGAGGCGTGACCGCGGTCAGCACGACCCCGCGCAGCCAGCCCGCCGTCAATCCGCGGGTGCCGCCGAACAGCGCCATGACAACGAAGATCGGGCCCAGCGCCAGCAGCACCGCAAGGGCGATGCGCGCGGTCAGCAGGATACCGACGGTACCGAGCAACAGGATCAGCGCGCCCAGCCACATCACGCTGGTAGGGGTGAACATGCCCCCCTGCGCGGCAGCCTGCGCCTGCGCGCCGCCGTCACCGCCAGCACCGTTGCTGGCGTTCTGCGAAGCTTCGCCGATGGCCTGGAAGACGATGTCGATGCGGTCGCCGAAGATCTGCGTCGCCGAACCCTTGGCTCCCATCAGGATCGAGGCGATCCAGTCGGGCCCGCCGATGGCGAGGTTCCACACGACGTTCTGGTAGGCGATCCAGCTCGTAGCGAAAGTCAGCACGAGACCGAGCGTGAGCATCCGCGGGGTCAGCGCCGAAATGCCGAGCGTGGAACGGCCGGTGATCAGCGAGAAGGCGAAGAAGGCGATGTAGAGCGTGAGCAGGATCGTCAGCACCGGCGCCAGCGCGCCGTCCGCGCCGAACAGGCGGGCGAAGGCCGAGGAAATCGTCTCGCCGGCCATGCAGTCGACCGCGCGCAGCGCCGGTGCGACGCCCGCCGAGGCCATTTCCGCGAGTTGCTGACAGGTGCCGCTCATCGCCCGCTCACTCGGCCGCCTGGATCCAGGCGGCTCCATCTTCGGCGTCGCCCGGCCAGTTCATGCCGGTCAGCACCGGGTACCAGGCCGCGGGATCGTCACCGTAGCGCTCACGCAAGGTGTCGAGCTTGCGCACCGTGCTCTCGCGGCCCGACAGGACGGTCAGAACTTCCGGCATTCCGGCGAGGTCGAGCCGGACCACGACCGACGCATCGGACTGGCGGATCAGGAAGCAGCGCGAATGCGCGGGCAGCGTGCGGATCACGTCGAGTTCGTGCTGGGTCAGGCCGAAGCCCTCGCAGTAGTCCTCGGCGCGCGCGCGCGCATTGGGCATGAAGATCATCGTCGCGGTCTGCTCGACCAGCGCCGTGGCGATCTTGCTGTCGAGCGCGTCGCGCGCGGACTGGGTCGCGAAACCGACCAGCGCATTGCGCTTGCGCAGGGTCTTGAGCCAGTCGCGGATGCGCGCGGCGAAGACCTCGTCGTCGAGCGCCTTCCAGCCCTCGTCGATCAGGATCATCGTCGGCTCGCCGTCGAGGCGTTCCTCGATGCGGTGGAACAGGTACATCATGACCGGCGTGCGCAGGCGCGGGCTTTCCAGCAGCGCGGTCATGTCAAAGCCCAGTACGCGGGCCGAAAGGTCGAGCCGGTCCTGCTGGTTGTCGAACAGCCAGCCATGTTCGCCCCCGCCGATCCAGGCATCGAGGCGCGACGCGAGATCGCCGGGCTGCGGGCGACGCGAACCGGCCAGCAGTTCGCGGAAATACGAGAGACGGCGCAGGCTCGGATCGTTGGCATAGGCGGCATCGACCGCGCCGGCGATCGTCGCCAATTCCTCGGGACCATTGGCCGAGAGCAGGACGCCCAGCCAGTCGCGCAGGAAAGCCCGATTGGTGGCCGTATCGGGCAGCGAAAGCGGGTTGAACCCGGTGGGATGTCCGGCGGCGACGCGGCTGTAGGTGCCGCCGATTCCACGCAGGAACACTTCGGCGCCGCGGTCCTTGTCGAACAGGATCGTGCGCGGCGCGAACTTCTGCGCCTGGGCGGCGAGGAAGTTCATGACCACCGTCTTGCCGGATCCCGACGGACCGATGACGGTGAAATTACCAAGGTCGCCCTGGTGGAAGTTAAAGAAGAACGGCGTCGAGCTGGTGGTCGACAGCAGCGTCACCGCATCGCCCCAGTGATTCCCGCTCGCCTGCCCCATCGCAAAACCGTGCAGGCTGCCGAAACAGGCCATGTTGGCGCTGGAAATCAGCGCACGGCGGACGATGAAGCCCTCGTTTCCGGGAAGCTGGCCCCAGAAGGCCGGCTCGAGATTGACTTCCTCGCGCACGGCAACAGCCCCGGCATCGGCCAGCGAGGCAGCGCACATCGCGGTCACTTCGTCGAGCCCTTCCAGCGATTCGGCGCGCACCAGCACCGATAGGTGATGATCGCCGAAGCCGACGGCACCGGTACCGAGCGAATCGCGGGCGCTCGCCATCTCGCGGCGTTCGGCCATCGCTTCCTCGTCGGCCGAACGCAGGCGGCGGATCGCGAGGTCGATGCGTTCACGCGCGATCTGGCGGTCGCAGGGGGCGTAAGTCTCGGTCAGGACCAGCTCGCAGGGCAGGCGCAACAGCGCGTCCGTCAGGCCCGGAGCGGTCGAATCGGGATAGTCCTTGAGGCTGACGACCGAAGCGAACGAGGCGTTCGATGCCCCGCGCAGTTCCAGTGCGTCCATGCCGAAGTTGATCCGGCGATAGGGCAGCATGTGTCCGATATCGGTGCCTTCGGCAGGTCGCCGCACGGGCCGCATCTCGCCGTTGTAAAGCGCCGAAAGCAGCTCGAGCACTTCGGAGCACTGGCCCTTGGGCGTGTCGTAATCGCCCAGCATCCTTGCGCCGTACGAACCGAGCGAGGCAACCATGGCGCTGGCCGCGGCACGCAGCGAGCGTACGTCGGCGGGATCGGCCTCTACCGCCTCGCCGCCCTTGCGCTTCATCATGCGGGAAAGCTTGTCGGCCCAGCCCGCCTTGCCGCGCGCGGGGCGGCGGACAAGGGTAATGAACTGGTCGTTCACGAACAGCGCCCCCGAACCGGTGCGGGCCCGCCAGCGCGAATCGATATGCGCGGCAAGCGGATCGTCGAAATGGCCTTCCAGCTCGATCTCGACGCGGCGGCGGATCACGTGGTGGTAAAGCACGAAACGCGCATCGAGCGAGGAGCGCAGCAGCACTTCGCGGGTTGCGACGTGGGCATTCAACTCGTCGGTATCGGCGGTTTCGAAGGCGAGGCCCGGAACCATCAGCGACAGCATTACCGAACCGTCGCGCAGCAGCACAACGTTTTCATCGACCTGGGCCTGGTAGGGCAGCCGGTCACCGACAAGGGCTTCCTTGCCGGCCCAGCCCTTCAGGCCCGGGATTGCGCGTCGCGACTTCGTCTTTGGCGCCATGTCTGTACTCCCCACCCCCGAATCGATCTCAGGGTGCGTAACTGTTGCAACCCCAGCGCTGCCAGTTGGCGACGCGCGGGCACTTGCTCACCTTGGCGATCCAGAGGTCGAATACCCGGGGTTCGCGCAAGCATGCGAGGTATCCGACCCCATGGATCGCGAGCGCCGCTGGCAGCGCCCAGAAACTCTTGGTGATGAGGAAGATCTCCGTCGTCACCGCAGCGTTGATGATGAAGAAGCTGTATGTCACCCCGGCGAACATCTGCGGCCGGGTGAGCGCGCGATGGACGGGATAGCGGGCCAGGCTCATCAGCCGCGCCCTCAGCCCGCCGCCGACTGGATGCCGGAAACGATCGCGCCGGCGCCGAACAGCACGAAGCAACCGATGATGACGGTCGCGCCGAAACGCCAGTTCATGCGGCCGGTCAGCATCATGAAGCCGACCGCGGCCACGGCCATGACCGCAACCGCAGTGGCGACATTGCCGAGCAGCGTGCCCTGCAGCCAGCCCAGTGCCGCGACGATCGGTCCGCTTCCGGCCGGATCCTGCGTATTGACGGTCTGCGCGCTGGCCAGATTCGGCATCAGCGCCATGCCCATGGCCGCAAAAAACGCGGCAAAAGCCGTGGAAATTCCGCGATCAGCGCGGGTACGAATGAAAGAATCTCGAATCACCATGCCCTCCGTGTGAGGGCCAAGTGCGCCACCATGATGACAAGTGTGTGACGATGAGACGGCTAAAGAGACAGTCATATTGCAATCGCCAGTCACTGTTTCAGGTACGTAGCAAGGGCCGCCGGCCCTCCCCGACGGCCCCACTATACTGGCGACCATTATTATAAAGTGTTACCCGAAAGGCCAGCGTGCGATTGCCGGTTGTCGACCGGGGCGCTGCCCCGGCCCGAAAAACAGTAGGCCGGAGCCGGTCAGCGCACTGCCAGGGTCTGGCCGGAAGCGATGCCCTGCATGGCCTTGCGCGCCGCCCAGCGCGAATCCATCCACGAGCCATCCGCCAGTTCTAGATCGTAGCGCTCTGGGCTGGCTGCGGCCGCCTTGTAGTTGACCATGGCCTGCTGGGCCATGCCGACGCGGGCATAGGCGGTTCCCAGGTTGATCAGGGCAGCAGGATCATTGGACTGGGCAGCGCCCATGCGCTGCAGCTTGGCGATGGCCTCTTCATTCTTCCCGGCCGCCAGCTCCTCGTAGGCGACATCGACTTCGTCCTGGGGACGAACTTCGAGCGTCAGCGAAAAGGCCGACTGCCCCATGAGGACACTTGCGACGAGTAAGGATAGCGACATGCAACACTCCCGGACATTCTTGCGATTGAGGCATCTTCTGCGGAAAAACCTGCGACCTCAAGAAAATGACGCAACTGTCATAAAACTGCAATCTGAGCATGAATCCCGCCTCTGAAGGCGAGTCGCACGGACAAGTCGGGCTGTTATCGTCTAATGGTCATATGTCGGTCACATAAGTGCATATTTCTGTCATTGGATCGCCAACAAACTGTCACCCCCCCACCCTAAACGCCCCCTCAACGAAGGCGGATTCGCCGCTTCGTCCGACCTGTAAAACGGGGGAATTCACGTGAAGAAAATTTCTGGTCTGCTGCTCGTTGGCTGCAGCGCACTTGCTCTTGCCGGTTGCGGCGCCGACGACATCTCGTCGCCGGGTGCTGGCGGCATCACGATCAACAACCCGACGCCCGCTCCGACCCCGACCCCGACTTCGGGCACCGGCACCGTCGTCGCGGCTGCCAGCTGCCCGACCTTCAACGCCACCGGCGGCCTGACCGACAGCGGCACGATCACCGGCCCCGAAGGTTCGTGGCGCGTGTGCACCCTTCCCGCCCTGGTTGACGTCAGCTCGAGCCTGCCCAAGGTCGCCGGCGTCGTTTATCGCCTGAACGGCCGCGTCGACGTCGGCTGCGATGGCGGCTTCTCGGCCCCGACTTCGGGTTCGCCCTTCACCACCACGACCGCCAGCTGCAACGGCCGTTCGCTGACCGCGGACACCGACGTCACCCTGACGATCGATCCGGGCGTCATCATCTACGGCGAAAACGGTTCGGAAGCCGCCTGGCTCGCCGTCAACCGTGGCAACAAGATCAATGCTGTCGGCACTGCCTCGCAGCCGATCATCTTCACCAGCCGCCAGAACGTTGTCGGCACCAACGACGACAGCTCGCAGGGCCAGTGGGGCGGCGTCGTGCTGCTCGGCCGTGGCATCGTGACCGACTGCAACTACGGTTCGACCGCCGCGAAGACCTGTGAGCGCGACACCGAAGGCGCGGTCAACAAGGCCGTCTTCGGCGGTCAGGACAACGCCTACAACGCCGGCACCATGAAGTACGTCCAGATCCGCTACTCGGGCTATGTCCTGAGCAACGGCAAGGAACTGCAGTCGCTGACCGCCGAAGGCGTCGGCTCGGGCACCACGCTCGACTACTTCCAGTCGGTCAACAGCTCGGACGACGGCGCCGAATTCTTCGGCGGCAAGGTGCAGTTCAAGCACTACATCTCGGTCAACGCAGACGATGACAGCCTCGACCTCGACACCGGCCTGGAAGGCTACTTCCAGTACGTCATGCTGCTGCAGCGCAACGGCGGTGGCGACGCGCTGATGGAAATCGACTCGAACGGTGCCGAATCCGACACCCCGCGTCAGAAGACCGTGATCGCCAACTTCACCGGCGTTCAGCCCAGCTCGAGCTCGAACAACGAATCGAACGACCAGGCTTCGGTCCTGATCCGCGGCAACTCGGACATCACCTGGGTCAACGGCATCATCAACACGCCCAACAACGAATGCCTCCGTCTGAACGGCTCGGGCACCACCCCGGCGACTCTGAAGGCCTATTCGACCGTCATGTCCTGCGGCTCGACCAAGTACATCGACAGCGGCACGAACGCTGCCGGCTACTCGGCTTCGCAGTTCGCTTCGGGCACCAGCCTGAACGACGATGCCTTCACCTCGACCCTGTCCAACACCTTCGTCAACGGTGCCAACGAAGCCGGCAAGGCTGGCTACGCCGACATCAAGACGCTCTCGAGCTTCTTCGACGCCGTCACCTACATCGGTGCGGTAAAGGACGCGAGCGACACCTGGTACAAGGGTTGGACCTGCGACAACGCGACCGCCAACTTCGGATCTGGCAAGAGCTGCACCTCGCTGCCGACCGCCTGATCCGGCCGCCCATAACTAACGACAAGGGGGGCGGTCCGAATTCGGCCGTCCCCCTCTTCGCATCGATACTTGTTCCAGGGGGACATCAAATGACCAAGCCGCGGCTTGTTTCGCTGCTGCTGCTTTCCACCGCGATGCTGACGCCTGCCATGGCTTCGGCTCAGGAAAGCGCCTCGACCAGCACAGACGCCAACAGCGCATCGAACGATCAGGCTGACACTTCCACGCAGGAAGACGCGCCCGAAATCTCGATGCCCGGCGGCGCGATCATCGTCACCGGCCACCGCGATCGCAACATCCAGCGCATCGCACCGCAGGTCATTTCGGTGCTCTCTACCCAGGAAATCGCCCGTACCGGCGAAGGCGACATTGCCGGTGCCCTCGGTCGCGTGACCGGCCTCAGCGTCGTCGGCAACGGATATGTCTACGTGCGCGGCCTTGGCGACCGCTATTCGCTGGCCCTGCTCAACGGCTCGCCGCTGCCCAGCCCCGAGCCGCTCAAGCGCGTCGTTCCGCTCGACCTGTTCCCGACCAGCATCGTCGCCTCCTCGCTCGTCCAGAAGAGCTATTCGGTGAACTTCCCCGGCGAGTTCGGCGGCGGTGTCATCAACCTCACCACCAAGGCCATTCCGACCGAGAGCTTCCTCACGGTCAGCGGCGGCCTTGGCTGGGATACCGAGACCACGAACAAGCTGAGCTACAGCTATTACGGCAGCAAGACCGACTGGACGGGCTGGGACAACGGCAACCGCTCCATTCCCAAGTCGCTGCAGAGCTATTTCAACAGCAACACCGTCATCGATCCTACCGGTGACCTCGCCAAGCAGCTTGGCGGCATTCTGGTCAACGGCCGCAATGCCGTCGTCCAGAAGGACACCAAGACCCAGCCGAACTTCTCGGGCGGCATTACCGGCGGCACCGCGATAGAACTCGGCGATGCCACGCTCGGCGTGATCGCCGCTGCCAGCTATTCGAACACGACGCAGACCAAGGACATCATCCGTCAGCGTGCGCAGGGCACCACGGCTGAGCCCAGCCAGCTGTTCGAGAACTTCAACGCAGTCAACACCGACAACCGCATCGTCGGCAATGGCCTGCTCGGCCTTGGCCTCGAGTGGGGCGAGAACAAGATCCGCTGGACCAACGTCTATATCCACGACACGGTCAAGCACACCAGCCTCAGTCTCGGCAAGCGCGAGAACAACATCCAGGCTGACTACATGAACCAGACGACGGCCTGGTACGAACGTCAGCTCATCGACACGCAGTTCGTCGGCGAATTCAAGCCGGCCGACGACACCTCGATCGACGTGCGCGCCGGCTATGCGAACTCGAAGCGCCTCGCACCTTTCGAGATCGAGGCGGAGTACCTGCGCACCAATGTCGATAGCGACAAGTACGGGCAGTATTTCGTCAATCGCCTGGGCAACGGCAACCAGGACCCGACGACGATCACCTTCTCGCGCCTGAACGAGGACGTGTGGTCGGCAGGCGTCGATCTTGCGCATACCTACAGCCCCGGCTGGACCGGCAGCGTCGGCTATGCCTACCAGATCAATTCGCGCACCAACACGCGGCGGTCCTTCGCGATCTATGCGAACGGCGACCAGACGCAGATCTCCAACTTCGGCCTGCTTCGCCTCGACGTCCTGCTTCAGCCGGGCACCTGGTACCTGCAGGACTATGGCGTAAACTACGGCCTCGAGCTGCGCGAGCCGGAAGCCAGCACCGCCCAGTTCGATTCCCGCCTGCTCAACCACGCCTTCTACGGCAAGCTCGAAGGCGCGCTGACCGACCAGCTTTCCTTCGATGTCGGCGTGCGCTGGGAATATGCCAAGGAGTCGACGATCCTGCGCCCGATCGGCGCCGATCCCAGCAAGGCTACCGATCTCAAGAACGAGTACTTCCTGCCGGCCCTGACGCTCACCTACGAGATCAATCCGAGCATGCAGGTACGCCTCAACGGTTCGAAGACGATTGCCCGCCCGCAGTTCCGCGAACTGCTGTACCAACCGTACTTCGACCCCGATTCGAACCGCACCTATCAGGGCAACCCGTTCCTCGAAGACAGCAAGCTGACCAACATCGAAGGCCGCTACGAATGGTACTTCGATCGCGACCAGCGCATGTCGGTGGGTGCCTTCTACAAGAAGATCGACAAGCCGATCGAATCCTTCCTGACAGGTTCGGAAACCTTCATCACGTCCTATGCCAACGCGCCGAGCGCCGACCTTTACGGCGCCGAGCTGGAGCTGCAGAAGTACTTCTACCTGGATAGCCTGGGCGGCAAGTTCTTCGAGACCCGCAGGCTGATGCTCATGGGCAACTACACTTACACGAAGTCCAAGCTGAAGGTCAGCGACAGCGACCTGTTGCGCATCTATGGTGCGGGTACCGGCACGTCGCTGGCGACCGACTACTTCCGCGACGGCGCACCGCTGACCGGTCAGTCGGAACACATCGCCAACCTGCAGATCGGGCTCGAGGACACCGACAGCCTTTCCCAGCAGACGATCCTGATCAACTACGCAAGCAAACGCGCGGTCAGCCGCGGTCTTGCGAACTCGGGCCAGCCGGACATCTTCGAATATCCCGGCCTGACCGTCGACCTGGTCGTTCGCCAGGGCTTCATGGTCGGTAACAAGGAAATCGAACTGAAGCTCGAAGGCCGCAACCTGACGGGCCGGAAGCACGAGGAATACCAGTCCTTCGTCGATGGCCGGGTGGACTACAACACCTACCGCGTCGGCCGGACCTTCTCCGCGTCGGCCTCATTCAAGTTCTGACCCGAGGATCCTGATCCTCACTGGGAAGGTCCCTGCCCTTCCTACGGCAACCTCGGGGGCCGGGCGCCCCCCCCGGCC